>JAOUDF010000029.1 GCA_029859385.1 Nitrospirota bacterium | reverse complement strand
TCTCATGGGCGACGCCTCCGATAATATCCCGGGTGTGCCGGGGATTGGTGAGAAGACGGCCATCGCCCTCATCCAGGAATACGGCTCCATAGAAAGACTCCTGGCGGCCGCCTCTGCCATATCAAAGCCGAAACTGAGGGAAAACCTGCTGGCCAACACCGAGCAGGCCCTTATGTCGCGGCGTCTTGCGACGATCATGACCGACCTGCCGGTGGAGGTGGAGTATGAGCAGTTGCTGAGTCGGGAACCCGACAGCGCAAAGCTGCTTGCCCTTATCAAGGAATTCGAATTCCCCAGTCTTCTCAAAGAGGTCAACCCTCCGGCGGAAGAGGGAGGGGTTGAGGCCGACTACCGGATGGTGCTGACCGAAGACGACCTTGAAGAGCTGGCAAGACAGCTGGCCATGAGCCCGGCCTTTGCCGTCGATACCGAAACCACCTCCAAAGATCCGATGCAGGCCGACCTGGTGGGCCTCTCATTTTCGATAAAGGGGGGCGAAGGGTGGTATATCCCCATGGCGCACGACTATGACGGGCACCCCGCCCAGCTTCCCGCGAAGCAGGTAATTGAGCGGCTCCGGCCCCTTCTCGAATCGTCCGCCAAGAAAAAGACCGGGCAGAATATCAAGTACGACTATATCGTGCTGAAGCGGGCAGGCATCGATCTCAAGGGGATCGCCTTCGATACCATGGTCGCCTCCTACTGTCTGAATCCGGGCCGCATGAGCCACGGTCTCGATGCCATTGCCCTTGAGCATTTCAACTACCGTATGCTCACCTATGCCGAGGTGTGCGGGTCGGGGGCAAAACAGATACCGTTCTCCCAGGTACGGGTGGAGATCGCCACGCGCTATTCGGCCGAAGACGCCGACATAACCTGGCGTCTCAACGAAATCCTGGCGAAGTTACTCGAAAAAGAAAATGTCGCGCCGCTTTTTTACGATATGGAGATGCCCCTCGTCGAGGTGCTGGCGCGGATGGAGATGAACGGCGTCAAGATCGACGCCGATCTCCTCGGCCGCATGTCGGTTGAGCTCGATGCGAAGCTCAAGGAGCTGATGGGCCGCATTCATCGGCTTGCCGGGGAAGAGTTCAACATCAATTCGCCAAAACAGCTCGCCGAGGTTCTCTTCGAAAAGCTCAAGCTTCCGCCGCTGAAGAAGACCAAGACCGGCTATTCGACCGACGTGGAGGTGTTGCAATCGCTGGCAGGCCAGCACGAACTTCCGGCCGACATACTGGAATACCGCTCCCTCTCGAAGCTCAAGTCGACCTATGTCGACGTGTTGCCCGCCATGATCAATCCGCAAACGGGGAGGGTGCACACCTCCTTCAACCAGACGGTGACGGCGACGGGCAGGCTGAGCAGCAGTGAACCGAATCTACAAAACATCCCCATCCGTACGGAACTGGGGCGCCGTATACGGGAGGCGTTTATCGCCGAACCGGGGTGTCTCCTCCTGTCGGCCGACTACTCCCAGATAGAGCTGCGGGTCCTCGCCCACCTCTCGAAAGACCCCATTCTCATCGATGCCTTCAAGAGAGACGAGGATATTCACACCCGGACAGCGGCCGAGGTCTTCGGGGTCTTCCCCCAGATGGTGACGTCGGAGATGCGGCGGCAGGCCAAGGTGGTCAACTTCGGCATCCTCTACGGCATGAGCCCCCACGGCCTTGCCCAGGACCTCGGCATCCCGCAGAAGGAGGCCAAAAGGTATATCGAAAACTACTTTGCCCGTTACCCGTCGGTGAAGTCGTTTCTCGATACTATCCTCGAACAGGGGCGGGCAACCGGCTACGTCACTACCATGATGGGGCGCCGGCGGGCCGTGCCCGAGCTCCACGCCTCCAATGCAGTCGTCCGTCAGGCAGGGGAGCGATTTGCCATTAACACCCCCATTCAGGGGACCGCGGCAGACCTCATAAAGGTTGCCATGATTGCCATTCACCGGCGGCTCATTAATGAAAAGCTGAGCTCGCGGATGATACTCCAGGTTCACGACGAGCTGGTTTTCGAGGTGCCGGAGCCGGAGCTGGCGCGTATGAAACAGTTGGTATGCGAAGAGATGGAGGGGGTTGCGGCTCTGGAAATCCCTGTAAAGGTTGACATTGAGCTGGGTCGCAACTGGGGTGTCCCGCTGCAGGATGAGAATTTTCCTGCGTCCGCGGCTTGAAATTAACAAAAACTCATTTGATTAACAAATCCTTAAGTGTTACTTTTGTCACATTCCCGACTCCCAAGGGCATATTTTGTTCGTTTTTTTGGGGTACTGAATAAATAATCAAGAGCGCCGTCTATTAAGCAACAGCGTGACGTGGGGGACAGCCGAAGCCATTAATCTGATGCGGAAAGGTGGTGGTGAATCAGGGAAGCTGGCAGGTGCAGGCTGTAGTATTGTTGGTCGCATATAATCGTTCCGTTTTTTCTTGATTAATTGAGGAGGTTCCAAATGAAGAAAATGGCTCTTTTGGCAGCAGGTGCGCTGGTTCTTGGTACGGTTTCCCTTTCCTTCGCCAACGGTGAGGAAGTATTCAACAAGAACTGCAAGTCGTGCCACGCCAACGGCGGCAACATCGCCAACCCCAAGAAGACCCTGAAGAAGGCTGACATGGACGCCAACAACGTCAAGAGCGCCGATGATGTGGTCAAGATCATCAGGGCCGCTACCAAGCCCATGCCTTCCTATGATGCCAGCAAGATCAGCGACGCCGATGCCAAGGCTGTTGCCGAGTACGTTCTGAAGACCTTCGCCAAGTAAGTCCAGCCCGACTGTCTGCCAGAGGGGTTACCCCTCTGGCAGACTTACTCTATAAGCCCTTCTCGACGTTACCTGCTTCAGTCCGATTACTCTTGACAGTAAAATATCGACTTCTGTAATATGGCCGGACTTTGTTCGGTTATAGTCCCGTTTGTTGTTGCAGGGACGTGATGGAAGGAGGTGCAAGGTTCAGGAAATAAGCTAAGATCGTGAAGTAACCGTTTAAGTATTAATTACCTTTAACAGATAACAGAAAAATGGAGAGTTAATAGTCATGAAGAAGATCACTGCCGTTATTGCCGCCGCGTTCCTCGTTTCTTCCGTTTCCGTTGCCCTCGCCTCCAACGGCGAAGAGGTATTCAACAAGAACTGCAAGGCGTGCCACGCCAACGGCGGCAACATCGCCAACCCCAAGAAGACCCTGAAGAAGGCTGACATGGACGCCAACAACCTCAAGACCGTTGATGATGTCGTCAAGCTCATCAGGAACGCCACCAAGCCTATGCCTTCCTATGATGCCAGCAAGATCAGCGACGCCGATGCCAAGGCGGTTTCAGAGTACATTCTGAAGACCTTCGCCAAGTAATAAAAGGTCTGCAAATGAGAAAGGGGGGCTTCGGCCCCCCTTTTTTTATTTGAACGGTTGCCCCGACTTCTTCGCCAGGGCGGCGCTTATGTTGTTGTGGTAAAGGCCGCTGGTCGGTTCGAGTCGTATGGCCTCGTGGTAGGCGGCAATGGCTTCGTCCAGCCTGTCGATCATGTAGCAGGTATACCCCAGATTGTTGTGATACTGGGCCACGGAGGGGTCCCGCTTTATCGCCTCCTTGTAGCAGTCGATGGCGGCGGGGAATTCGCTGCGGTCATAATGGGCGTCGCCCAGTTCGTTGTAGAGGGCGGCATTTTCCGGATTTTCCTGTACTTTCTTCTTCAGTTCCTCAATAGTGTTTGTCATTAACAGCCTCCTGGTCGATCAGTCTATGACAGTCTATGGTTTGACTCTTCCGGCACGATACTTTACTATTCCCGACGATATTATGAAGTAACCGCACGGCTGTAAAGGATTATCTACTCACCAGAGGAGGAGGCATGTCCAATCCCGAAATCGAGTCTGTCCTCACGGAACAGCGTACTTTTGCACCTAGTTCAGAATTCAGTGCCGCTGCCCGGATAGGGAGCATGGATGATTATCGCGCCCTTTACCGAAGGTCGGTGGAGGAGCCCGATGCCTTCTGGGCGGAGATGGCGGAGCAGCTCCACTGGTTTAAAAAATGGGACCGTGTGCTGGACTGGGAGCCGCCCTTTGCCCGATGGTTCAGCGGCGGGGAGATCAACATCTCCACCAACTGCATCGACCGGCACCTCGACAGCTGGCGGAAAAACAAGGCTGCCATCATCTGGGAGGGGGAGCCGGGTGAGGAGCGGGTCATCCGCTATCAGGACCTCCACCGGGAGGTCTGCAAGTTTGCCAATGTGCTCAAGGGGCTGGGGGTAGAGAAGGGAGACCGGGTCGCGCTCTACATGCCGATGATCCCGGAGCTTCCCATCGCCATGCTGGCCTGTGCCAGGATAGGCGCCATCCACAGCGTGGTCTTCGGCGGTTTTTCCGCCGAGGCGCTCAAGGACAGGATCAATGACGCCCAGGCCCGGCTGGTGGTAACGGCCGACGGCGGCTACCGGCGCGGCAACATCGTCCCGCTCAAGGACAATGTCGACGCGGCGGTCGAGGGGACACCGACGGTAAAGAACGTGGTGGTCTATAAAAGGACGGCCCACGATATAAAGATGAAGGAGGGGCGCGACCACTGGTGGCACGACCTCATCGAGGGGGCTTCGGCCGAGTGCGAAGCGGCACGGCTCGATCCCGAACACCCGTTGTTCATCCTCTATACCAGCGGCACCACCGGCAAGCCCAAGGGGGTGGTCCATTCCACCGGCGGCTATCTGTTGGGGGTGCACCTGACCAGCCAGTGGGTCTTTGACCTCAAGGAAGACGATACCTACTGGTGTACCGCGGACATCGGCTGGGTCACGGGGCACAGCTACATCCTCTACGGCATCCTGTCCAACGGCGCGACTACGCTGATGTACGAAGGGGCGCCCAACCATCCTCAGCCCGACCGCTTCTGGGAGATCATTGAAAAGTACCGTGTCACCATCTTTTACACGGCTCCCACCGCGATTCGCGCCTTCATCAAATGGGGCGACCAGTGGCCGAAAGGGCGCGACCTTTCGAGCCTGAGGCTTATCGGTACCGTGGGAGAGCCGATCAACCCCGAGGTCTGGGTATGGTATTCGCGAACTATCGGCAAGGACAGGTGTCCCATCGTCGATACCTGGTGGCAGACCGAGACCGGTGCCATCCTTATATCGCCGCTCCCGGGGGCTACTCCCACCAAGCCCGGCTCCTGCACGCTGCCGCTGCCGGGGATCGTCCCCGATGTGGTCGACAAGAATGGTGAGAGCGTCGACGACAACCAGGGAGGGTTTCTCGTGATCAGGAGGCCGTGGCCCTCCATGCTCCGTACGGTCTATGGCGACCCCGAGCGGTACAAGCAGCAGTACTGGAGCCAGGTACCGGGAGTCTACTTCGCCGGTGACGGCGCACGCCGCGACAGTGATGGTTATTTCTGGGTAATGGGCAGGGTCGACGATGTTATCAACGTGGCAGGACACCGGCTGGGCACCATGGAGGTGGAGAGCGCCCTGGTGAGCCACCCCTATGTGGCCGAGGCGGCGGTAGTCGGCAAGCCCGATGACCTGAAGGGGCAGGCGATCTATGCCTTCGTGTCTCTGGAGAGCAGCCATGAGCCGTCGGATGCCCTGATGGATGAACTCAAGGCCCATGTGGTAAAGGAAATCGGCGCCATCGCCCGGCCCGATTTCATCCGCTTCACGCAGGAACTCCCCAAGACCCGCAGCGGTAAGATCATGCGGCGCCTTCTCCGCGATATTGCGGCGGGGAGTCACACCGTCGGCGACACTACTACTCTGGAGAATTTTGCCGTGCTTACCCAGCTGATGGAAGAAGAGGAATAGCGGGCTGTTGCTCAGGGAATACCTTGACAATAAAGGGTGTTAGTGATACAAGGTATTCCTTCTTTTTCTGCGGTCTGCCCTGGGGAGGTTTCGGGTGCTTGATGTAAAGTTCGTCAGGGAAAACGTGGAGGCTATCCGGCTCAAGCTGGAGCAGCGTCGCAGCACTCTTTCCCTCGATGAGTTCGTGCAGTTCGATGCCGAAAAGCGTCACCTGCAGGTCAAGGTCGACGAGCTGCGGCACAAGAGGAATACGGTCTCCGAGGAGATCGGCCGCCTGAAGAAAGAGAAGAAGGACGCTGAGAAAGAGATGGCCGAGATGAAGGCCGTCGGCCAGGAGCTCAAGGCGCTGGAAGACCGGCTCAAGGAGTGCGATGAGGCGCTCCAGGCCATCATGATGGACATCCCGAACGTCCCGGACCATTCAGTGCCGGTCGGGGCATCGGATGCAGACAACGTCGAGTATAAGAAATGGGGAGAAATCCCCGTCTTCGATTTTGAACCACTGAACCACTGGGATATCGGTGAGTCTCTCGGTATCCTTGATTTCGAGCGGGCGGCCAAGATAACGGGGGCGCGGTTCTGCCTCTCTACCGGGGCCGGTGCACGGCTCGAGCGGGCATTGATCAACTTCATGCTCGATCTGCATACCTCGGAGCATGGCTATACCGAGGTGTTACCGCCGTTCATGGTCAACCGGGACAGCATGACCGGCACGGGCCAGCTGCCGAAGTTTGAGGAAGAACTCTTCAGGGTGGAGAACGGGGCCTACCTGCTGATACCTACGGCGGAAGTCCCTGTCACCAATATCCACCGGGCTGAGATCCTTGATGAACAGGATCTTCCCATCTACTACACTGCCTACACGCCGTGCTTCAGGCGGGAGGCCGGGTCCTACGGCAAGGACACGCGAGGACTCATCCGGCAGCACCAGTTCAACAAGGTGGAGCTGGTAAAGTTTACGACGCCGGAGTGCTCCTACGACGAGCTGGAGCGGCTTCTGGAGAATGCGGAAGAAGTTCTCAGGCGGCTGGGGCTACCCTACCGGGTGGTGACCCTCTGTACCGGCGACATGGGTTTCTCGTCGGCCAAGACCTACGACATCGAGGTATGGTTGCCCGGGCAGGGGAAATACCGGGAGATATCCTCGTGCAGTAATTTTGAAGACTTCCAGTCACGACGGGCCAATATCCGGTTCCGGCGGACAGGCCAGAAAGGGACTGAGCTGGTGCATACCCTCAACGGCTCCGGCCTGGCGGTGGGACGGACGCTGGTTGCCATCCTGGAAAATTATCAGCAGAAGGACGGCAGTGTGATCATCCCCGAGGCCCTGCGGCCGTATATGGGGGGGTTGGAAAAGATAGAGAAAGATAATTAGAAGATCCCCGGTTTTTCCGGGGTCCCCAAAAAGCAGATTTGTACTTTTTGGGGTGGCACGGAGAGGTGGCCGAGTTGGCTTAAGGCAGCGGTTTGCTAAACCGTCGTAGGGACTTAAATCCCTACCGGGGGTTCGAATCCCCCCCTCTCCGCCATTTAATAATGTCAGGAAGTGGCGGGCAGTGAACTGTTCATTGCCCGCTTTTATACCTTTTCGGAGGAAAGCAGAATGATACGTCGGGTGTCATTGAGAGTTACACTGAGCGCGTTGATTGTTACCCTTGCAGCAGGACTTATGGCAGGTTGCGGCAAGAAGGAAGAGCCCAAACAGCCGGCGGCGCCGCCCGCGGCCCAGGCCCCCATGCCGATGGATGGAACTCATCTCTCTGTCCCTCCCAAGCAGGAGCAGCAGCTCGTGGTCCCCGATGCGGTGAGAGGGAAGTGGAGCGGGGCGAAGCTGGTTGTGGAAGACCGGGAAAAGAAGGCTGCCAAGGAGTTTGAAGTCAAGCTCAACGCCGACTTCCAGATCCCCGGGTCAAACCTGGTGGTAAAGGTGGGTGATTTCCTCCCCAACTTTGTCATGAATGGCCCCGTCCTGACGTCTCTTGACAATCAGACGGGCAATCCGGCCCTGAAGGTGACGATTGTAGAAGGGGACAAGGAGCTTTTCTCCGGTTGGCTCTTCTCTAAGTATCCGCAGATACATCCGTTTGAACATCCCAAGTTCGGAGTGACCCTTAAGGAAGGGGTTCCCGGCAAGGGGTAGTATAATGCGCCCATAGCTCAGCTGGATAGAGCGGCAGACTACGAATCTGTAGGTCGGGAGTTCGAATCTCTCTGGGCGCACCATGAAAGACAGGCTGAAGGCTGAAGGCCGAAGGGGAATAGGCAATGTGTCTTAACCTTGCGACCTTCAGTCTTCAGCCTTTAGCCTGAAATTTCGGAGAGATGGCCGAGAGGTCGAAGGCGGCTGACTCGAAATCAGCAGTGGGGGCAACCTCACCGGGGGTTCGAATCCCTCTCTCTCCGCCAGAAAGGCAAAACAGCGTCTGGCGGAACAACACCCGTCAACGGTTTCTGCACGCTACACGCTGAGCGCTGAACCTATGCGGCACGAAACATTCATGCGCCTGGCGCTGGAAGAGGCTCAGCGGGCAGCCGATCTGGACGAGGTGCCGATCGGCGCCGTAGCCGTCCTTGACGGCGAGGTGATTGCCGCCGACCATAACCGCCGGGAGACCGACCAGGACCCGACGGGACATGCCGAGCTGCTGGTGATCCGCAAGGCGGCGCAACGCCTTGGCCGCTGGCGGCTTTCGGGCGTTACCCTCTACGTGACGATCGAGCCCTGTCTCATGTGCGCGGGGGCGCTGGTCCTCGCCAGGGTCGACCGGGTCGTCTTTGGCGCGTCGGACCCGAAGGCGGGGGCGCTGGTATCGCTCTACGATATTCAGAACGACGTCCGGCTTAATCATCGTTTTGAGGTGCTCTCCGGAATACTGGAGCCGGAATGCCGGTCGGTGATTCAGGGGTACTTCAGAAAAAAAAGAGACAGCAATCAGTAAGACCACGGAGAGATGGCCGAGTGGTTGAAGGCGCACGCTTGGAAAGCGTGTTTAGGGGTGACTCTAACGTGGGTTCGAATCCCACTCTCTCCGCCAGAAAAATGTAGGGGCAGGCCCCCGTGCCTGCCCTAGAAGCGGGCGAACACAGGGGTTCGTCCCTACAAAGTCAATATACGGGGAGAGATGGCCGAGTGGTTTAAGGCGGCGGTCTTGAAAACCGTTGTGCCGAAAGGTACCGGGGGTTCGAATCCCTCTCTCTCCGCCATTAACTGTACGATCGACTGATCTTTTCACTGCAGGCGGCCTCCTGTCGGGTTCTGTGCAACGGAAGATTGTGAACCCCGTCAGGTCCGGAAGGAAGCAGCGGTAAGCAAACCCTTCTGTGTGCATCAGGGTGCCTGCCGGGAGGTTGTCTGCACTGAGAAGATGAGACGCTTCTCCCAGCCCCTAGAGAATACCCTCATGACGTATCTTGTTCTCGCCAGGAAATGGCGCCCTCAGACCTTTGATGATCTTACCGGCCAGAAGGCCGTGGTGCAGACCCTCGAGAATGCCCTCGCCACCGGTCGGGTCGCCCATGCCTATCTCTTTTCCGGCGTCCGGGGGGTGGGCAAGACCACCTCTGCCCGCATCCTCGCCAAGGCCCTCAACTGCGAGAATGGTACCGGGCCTAACCCCTGCGGCGTCTGTACCACCTGCCGGGAGATTGCCGACGGCAGCTCCATCGACGTCATCGAGATCGACGGCGCCTCCAATACGGGCGTCGACGACGTCCGGGAGCTGCGCGACAACGTCAAGTACGCCCCGTCCCGCTCCCGCTACAAGGTCTTCATCATCGACGAAGTCCACATGCTCTCCACGGCGGCTTTTAACGCGCTGCTGAAGACGCTGGAGGAGCCGCCGCCGCATATCGTTTTTATCTTTGCCACCACCGAGGCCCACAAGATTCCCGCAACCATCCTTTCCCGTTGCCAGCATTTTGTTTTCCGCCGGATACCGCTTCGGGATGTAGTTGCCCGGCTCAGGTTCATCGTCGACCAGGAGGGGATCGAGGTGGACGACGCCGACCTCTTGCTTCTCGCCCGGGCTTCGGGCGGGAGTCTGCGCGATTCCCTGAGCCTCCTCGACCAGGCCATCTCCTTCTGTGGCACCAGGGTGACTACCGATGCCCTTCAGACACTGCTCGGCCTTTCCGGCCGGGAACTGGTGCGCTCTGCCGTTAACGCGCTGGCGGCACGGGACGGCGCCGCGGCTCTGCAAGTCGTCCGGGAGCTTGCCGATGCGGGGCAGGACCTCAAACGTTTTGTCGGTGAGCTTATAGAAGCGGTGAGGGACATGGTAATCCTCAAATCGGCCCGCGAACCGGCCGACCTCCTAGAGCTGACCGCTCAGGAAGAAGCGGAATTGAAGTCGATGGCCGACAGCTTTACCCTCGAAGAGCTCCAGAGCTATTTCCGCCTGTTTATGAAGACCGAGGGGGAGATCCGTTTCTCGGCCTATCCCCGTTATACCCTTGAGATAGCTCTTTTGCAGGCTGTTCAATTACCCACGCTCACGAGCCTTGGTGAGCTGGTACAGCAGCTTTCCGGCGGCGGCAGTGTAGTTCCCACAACCCGCACTCCTGTCGCAGCTCCGGCTGCGCGTCCGGTTCAGCCCGTCCCAAAAGCATCCTCGCCTCCGCCGCCAGCAAAAGAGCCGGCACGGGAACCGGCAAGGCAACCTGAGACCGCCCCGATCGAGAAGAAGGCGGAAGTTGTTCCTCCGAAGGCTACGGCACCGGCAGCGGCCGGAAGTGCCAGCAGCTCTCTGGAAGAGGCATGGAAGCATGCCGTGGCCGACGTGCGGAAGAAAAAACCTCAAGTGGCGCCCGTTCTTGAACAGGGAATATGTCTTGGTGTCGACGGCGAAGTGCTTACCGTCGCCTACAAGCCCGAGATGGCCGATTTCGCCACCAAGCTTCTCTGCCGCGACGATGTACGGCCCATTGTCGAAGAGGCGGTTGGCGTCAGGGTGGGGCATCCGGTGCGACTCAACTGCACCCTGCTTACGGGGCAGAGCCATGAGAAACGGTCTCTGGCTGAGCAATCGGCCGAGAAGGAAAGGCAAAAGAAGGAGAGACTCGAGCGGGAGGCCATGACCGACCCGCTGGTGAAAAGCGCCCTCGATATCTTTGGCGGAGAGATCGTAGAGGTGCGTCAGGTAGAGTCAATTCAGGAATAACGTAAAACGTAATACGAGAGCGAGGAGGAAGGATGATCCCGAAACATATGATGGGCAATATAATGAAGCAGGCCCAGGCACTGCAGGACAAAATGGCCAAAACCCAGGAGGAGATCGCGGCGAGGACCGTTGAGGCTTCATCGGGCGGCGGCATGGTGACGGCCACGGTCAACGGCAGGGGTGAAATGGTGGGACTTGCCGTCGACCCGTCGGTACTTGAGGGCGGCGACGTCGAGATGCTGCAGGACCTGGTTGTAGCAGCCGTCAGCGAGGCCCAGCGGAGGGCCAAGGAATATATGGCCCAGGAGATGGCCAAAGTGACCGGCGGAATGAACATTCCCGGCCTTTTTTAAGTGATGAAAACTTCATAAATTATTTGACAACCGCTCGAAAATACATAGTATGAAGAGAGGGCTTATCGATCAAACTATGGAGGTATTATGTCAACTTTAACCGAAATCAGGTGGCACGGCCGCGGAGGGCAGGGGGCCGTCACCGCCGCCAAGGTCCTTGCTGAAACATGCGTGAGCATCGGCAAGCATGTCCAGGCATTTCCCGAGTACGGCCCCGAGCGTTCCGGCGCGCCGCTGAAGGCCTATAACCGCATCAGCGACAAACCGATTTCCCTTTACTGCCCTGTCGTTCACCCCGGGGTCGTCACGGTGATCGACCATACCCTGCTTGATGCCGTCGACGTGACGGAGGACGCGGATGCGAACGCCGTATTCATTATCAACAGCTGCACCCCTCCCGCTCAGCTTCGTACGAAACTGAAACTGAAGCCGAGCCAGCAGGTCTATTCGGTTGACGCCACGGAGATTGCGCTTCAGACCATCGGTCGTTCCATCCCCAACACTCCCATGCTGGGCGCTCTCGCCAAGGTAACGGGGATGTTCACCCTCGAAGGGCTGCTGGAGGACATGAAGAAGAGCTTCGGCAAGAAGTTCTCCGATGACATCATCAACAAAAACCTGGACGCCGCCAGAAGGGGATACGAGGAGGTAGCAGGATGAAAACGCTCAAGAAATGGGATGAACTGGCCATCGGCGGCATCATTGAGGAGCCGGGCTGTTCTCACGAATATGTCACCGGCGGCTGGAGGACCTTCAAGCCGGTGCTGGACCTGGACAAGTGCATCCAGTGCATGTTCTGCTGGGTCTACTGCCCCGATACCGCGGTAATTCTGGAAGACGGCAAGGTGGCGCGGTTCGACTACGACCACTGCAAGGGGTGTGGTATCTGCGCCCACGAGTGCCCGCCCAAGGCGAGCGCCATCACCATGGTGCCTGAAGGGTGCGAAATCTAGTAAACCCTAATAGACTAGCTGAGGAGAAACTATGAGTACAGTTGTCAGTTCACGGGGGAAGATGGTTGCGCTTACGGGCAACGGCGCCATCGCCACCGGCATGATGCAGATCAACCCTGACGTCGTTGCGGCATACCCTATTACGCCGTCTACCGACATCATGCAACAGTTCGCATCCTTTGCCCACGACGGGAAGGTGGAAACCAATCTGGTCACCGTCGAGAGCGAGCACAGCGCCATGAGCGCCTGTATCGGCGCCGCTGCTGCCGGCGGCCGCGTCATGACCGCCACGTCGTCCCAGGGGCTGGCCCTGATGTGGGAGATGCTCTATGTGGCCTCGGGCTACCGCCTTCCTATCGTCATGACCGACGTCAACCGGGCGCTCTCCGCCCCCATCAATATCCACTGCGACCACAGCGATTCCATGGGCGCCCGCGATACCAGCTGGATACAGCTCTATTCCCAGAACGCCCAGGAGGCTTACGACAACCTCCTCATGGCGATCCGCATCAGCGAGCACGCTGACGTTCGTCTCCCGGTAATGGTCTGTCTCGACGGCTTCATTATCAGCCACGCCATCGAGAATATTCAGGTCCTCGATGACGCCGACGTGAAGTCGTTCATCGGCAACTACATCCCCGGGCCCTCGCTGCTCGACATTGAGAATCCCGTTACCTACGGCGCCATCGACCTCCAGGACTACTACATGGAGCACAAGAAGGCCCAGGCGGTTGCCATGGACAACGCCAAGAAGGTAATTCTGGACATCAGCAAGGAATACAGCGACTTCGTCGGCAGGGAGTACGGCTTCTTCGAGAGCTATCGCCTGGACGACGCGGAGATCGCTGTGGTGATCCTCAACTCGGCGGCCGGCACCATGAAGGTGGCTATCGACGCCATGAGGGAAAAGGGCATCAAGGCCGGTCTCCTCAAGCTCAGGGTGTTCAGGCCCTTCCCGGCTGAAGAGATCGCTGCTGCCCTTGCTCACTGCAAGGCGGTGGCGGTGCTCGACCGTTGCGACTCCTTCGGCGCCCAGGGCGGCCCGCTCCTCATGGAGATCCGTTCCGCCCTCTACGATTGCCCGAATCCGCCCAAGGTGTTCAACAAGATATACGGCCTCGGCGGCCGCGACTTCACCCTCGAAGATGCCCTCGCAGTCCTTGAGGAGACCAAAGGGGTGGCCGCGACCGGCAAGGTCCGCCAGATCAAGGAATATATAACTGTTCGACAGTAAGTCATTTTAGGAGAAGATCATGGCAATTACCGAAACCAAAAGCCTCACGCTCAAGGAACTGGCCAGCACCAGCGACCTGCTGGCCGGCGGGCACAGGCTCTGTCCCGGGTGTGGTCACTCGATCACCGTAAGGCAGATCCTGCACGCCTCGGAGAACCCCGTAGTCATCGCGACGGCCACGGGTTGTCTCGAGGTCTGCACCTCCGTATTCCCCTATACCTCATGGCGGGTGCCATGGATCCACAGCGCCTTCGAGAACGCCGCCGCTACCATCACCGGCGTCGAGGCCATGTACCAGGCCCGGCGGAGAAGGGGACAGACCGACAAGACCATCCGCTTCATCGCCATCGCCGGCGACGGCGGCACCTACGACATCGGCCTTCAGTCGTTGTCCGGCGCCCTTGAGCGCGGTCACGATTTCACGTACATCTGTCTCAACAACGAGGCATACATGAACACCGGCGACCAGCGTTCCAGCGCCTCGCCGCTCGGCGCCGACACCACCACTACGCCGGCAGGTTCGGCCATCCCCGGCAAGCAGCAGCATACCAAGGACCTTACCGCCATCGTCGTGGCGCACAACGTCCCCTATGCAGCCCAGGCCTCGCCCAGCCACTGGAAGGACCTCACCACCAAGTCGCGCAAGGCCATGAATACCCCCGGTGCCACTTTCATCAACGTCATGTCCCCCTGCCCTCGCGGCTGGAGGAGCGACGCTGCGCTGACCGTCGAGTACGCCAAGCTGGCGGTAGATACCTGCATCTGGCCTCTATACGAGGTGGAAAACGGCAAGTACAAGCTCAACTACAAGCCCAAGAACAAGCTTCCCATCACCGACTTCATGAAGGGGCAGGGGCGGTTCAAGCACCTGTTCAAGAAGGGGAACGAAGGGCTCATCGAAAGCCTTCAGCAGAAGGTCGACACCGACTGGGAACGGCTGCTGAAACTCTGTGAGCTGTAAGCAGGGTAGGATCATCAAAAAAAAGGGCGGGGTTATCCCCGCCCTTTTTTCGTTTGATTTGAAGTCGCGGCCGGTCAGTTTTCTCGCAGGGCAAAGGTTTCGAAGTCTTGCGTCGTCATTGGACGGGCGAAGTAATATCCTTGCGCGAGACCGCACCCCAGGGCCTTGAGCCCTTCCACATGTTCCCGTGTCTCGACGCCCTCGGCGATGACGGCCAAGCCAAGGGCGCTGGCCATGTTCACTATGGCCGCGACAATTGACCTGGCGCTATCCTGCCGGAACATGCCGTCGACAAAGATGCGGTCGATCTTGAGCTTGTCGACGGGCATCCTTATCAACTGGCCCAGGGAGGAATAGCCTGTTCCGAAATCGTCCACGGCAAGCTTGAGCCCGAGCTTGCCCAGTTCCTGCAATGCCATGAGGTTCATCTCGATGTCCGACATCAGCGCGGTTTCAGTTATTTCGACAACGATGTCCTCCGGAACGGCGCCTGTTCTCTCCAGGACTCGCGTGATCTGCCCGACAAAGCCTTTTTCACTCAGCTGGCGTGTCGAAACATTCACCGAAATGAAAAACGAGGAGGCTTCTCCTCTCTGTTCGACAATCCGTTTTTGCAGGAGGCATGCCTGCTCGAATACCCACATGCCGATGGAGGTAATGGCGCCGGTCATTTCCGCGACGGGAATAAACTGGGACGGCGGCACTTCGCCAAAAGGCGGGTGCCATCTCAGAAGGGCCTCCGCCCCTATGATCCTGTTCTCCATGGTATCGACAACCGGTTGAAGGTAGAGTTCAAATTCGTTTCTTTCAATGGCCGCCCGTAGACCGTGGGCAATGGTCAGCTGGTTTCTCACCTTTTCGTGGATGTTTTCGTTGTATATTCTCCATCCGTCGCGACCCTCTTCCTTGGCGGTATACATGGCAGCGTCGGCATTGCGGATAAGCTCGTCGGCGGTATGCGTCTGCCCGCTTCCGTAGGCAAGGCCTATGCTGGCGGTCACGAACAGTTCGTGACCATTAAAGCGAAAAGGCTGCCGGAGCTCCTCTATGATTCTGGTGGCAAGGGCCGGGATGGCGGTTTCGTCGCTTATCTGCTCGCAGAGGATGACAAATTCATCGCCGCCAAAGCGTGCCACCGTATCGCCGGGCCGGACTATCTGGACCAGCTTGTCGCCTATGGTAGTAAGAATGCTGTCTCCCGACTCATGCCCGTAGGTGTCGTTGATAAGCTTGAAGCCGTCAAGGTCTATAAAGAGCAGTGCCACCATGCTCTGTGGTCGCTTTGAGCGCTCCAGTGCATTGATGAGCCGGTCCCTCATCAGAGACCTGTTGGGGAGCAGGGTCAGCGGGTCGTGGGTGGCCTGCCAGATAAGCTCCTTTTCGGTCTTCTTCTTTTCCGTTACATCCATGAGCGTTATGACAACTACCCAGCCGTCGGCCCCTCTGAACTTTGAGAGAGAGGCCTCGGCGGGAAACTCAGACCCATCCTTCCGGTAGCCTCCGACTTCGCTCCGGCTGCTGGCCATGGGGAGCTCTGAAATGGGCGACTGGAGAAAACGGGTAAAATGCCCCCTGTGGCGTTCTCGGAACCGTGGCGGTACCAACGTGTGGACCGACATTCCCACCAGCTCTTCCTCGGAATAGCCAAAGAGACTGGCGGCATGTCTCGACGCCTGGAATATAACCCCTTCCTGGTCGGTGGACAGTATAGCAATTTCCGCTACCGACAGGATTCTTCCGGAAGTTGAATCGTCGGCTCTTCCCTGTGATAGGGAGGCTCGCGGCTCAACACAGCTCAGGGTATATCCCCACGCCTGGTTCTCCTCGCCGTCACTCCGCTCTATGGTTACCCGCAGCTGTTTTCTCAGACCCTGCCGCGTCTGCGCTGCCAGCTCCCCTGTCCATTCAGACGAGCTGTCCGCCAACAGGAGGAGGTCATGAATGCCCTTGCCCGCCACCCAGAAGGAAGCGATATCGCTGCCCAGCACTTCATCAAGTCTCGAATAACCCCATAGTTTCAGGAAAGAGTTGTTGGCATAGGCAATCCATCCGTTTTTTGCAACAATTGCAATAGCAGTTAAGTGCGGTTCCCGTGTTGCCGGTTCAGGCTCATCCGGGAGAGGCCTGCCCAGTTCGGAGATAAGATGATACGGCCATACACGCATTACAAAAGAGCAGATTTGCGATGGGTTGCGGGCCGTTGCGATGTCAAAGTGAAGGTGCCGCAGAATGCCGTCGGAACCCTCGGCGCTGCAATGCCCTTCCACATGGCTGAGGGAGCCGCTCAGGAGTTGGGTGAAAAGGTAGGCCCCCTCGTCTATCTCGTGCGGGAAGGCCAGGCTCAGCAAGGTTTCTTCCGAGAGTATCTCGCTGTCATTTTTGTTGAAGAGGGCGCAGAAGTCGTCGGTAACATGTACAAATCGTCCCTTGGTGTCTATGTTGGCGATTCCCATCTGCCTGTCGGCGACGGGTATTATGGGCTTTGTCGAGAACTGCCGGTCGGGAGTCGCAGGGGGCATGGACTGGTGCAGGCCTGCTTCGATCATATACCGTTCGGGGATGACCGGGTCGATGCGTCCGAACTTTTCGATAATGGTAAATGTACCGTCTGCTTCGCACCGTGCGAGATAGGTGCTTACCTTTGCATGATGGATGAGCGGGTTCATGTCCACGATCCCCTGTGGTCCGGTAACACTTATGTGCTGCAATTTTTCCACCAGATCTTCCGGGTCTGTGGAACCAGCCATGTTGGCGGCCTTCGCAAAGGCATGAACGCACAGATAGGTCC
>JAOUDF010000221.1 GCA_029859385.1 Nitrospirota bacterium | reverse complement strand
GATCGACCCGAAGAGCGGCCATATTTCTCTGGTTACGGTGAAGAAGGTGGTGGCGGAAGTCACCAACCCCCAGGAGGAGATTTCACTGGCTGATGCCAAAAAGGTGAACCCCGAGGTCGAAATGGACGGCGAGGTCTCTTTCGAGAAGGAGTTCGACGGCATCGGTCGTATCGCGGCCCAGACGGCAAAGCAGGTGATCATCCAGCGGGTGAAGGAAGCCGAGCGTGAGATGATCATGAAGGAGTACCGCGACAAGCTGGGTGACCTGACCAACGGCATTGTGATGCGCCAGGAGAAGGGGAACTACATCATCGACCTGGGCAAGACCGAAGGCGTGCTTCCCCCCCGGGAGCAGATGCCCCGCGAGAGCTACAGTCGCGGCGACCGTGTACGGGCCTATATCCTCGACATAAAGGATTCGGCGAAGGGACCGCAGGTAATCCTCTCCCGCTCGCACCCCGGTATGGTGGCGAAGCTCTTCGAGATGGAGGTGCCAGAGATATACGAGGGGATCGTGGAGATCAAGAATGCGGCCCGCGAGGCGGGCGACAGGACGAAGATCCTCGTGGCTTCGAAGGCCCCCGACGTCGACCCGGTAGGCGCCTGCGTCGGTATCAAGGGTTCGCGGGTCCAGGCGGTAGTGCGCGAACTGCGCGGCGAGAAGATCGACATTGTACCCTATAACGAGGATGTCCGTGCCCTTATCGCCCGGGCGCTGAGCCCCGCGGTGATCGAAAAGGTGGGCATCAACGAGGAGGACCGCTCAGCCCTGGTGATCGTACCCGACCACCAGCTTTCGCTTGCCATCGGTAAGCGCGGGCAGAACGTGCGCCTGGCCGCCAGGCTCATCAACTGGAAGATCGACATCATGAGCGAGGCGGAGTACGACAAGGAAGGCAGCAAGGAGCGGGAGAACGAGATCGAAGCCGCCCTGGCGAAGGAGCTGAGCGATCAGGCCGAGAAGGAGAGGCCGCTTCCTACGCTGAACGATATCCCGGGGATCGGCGACAAGATCATTGAGCACCTGGCCGAGGCTGGTCTCGATTCGGTGGAGGCGATTGCGTCGGCGTCCGAGGAGGCCCTGACGGGTATTGAAGGGATCGGAAGCAAGACGGCGCGCAAGATACTTGAGGGCGCGAGGGCTCTTACGGGTCAGAAGTGAGCGAAAAAGAACAGGGGCCTCAACGTACCTGCATTGCCTGTCGTCGTGAGGCAGACAAGGATGATCTGGTGCGGCTCGCGGCCGTCAACGGTCGGGTGGTGGCGGACCTTCTCGGAAAGCTGGGTGGCCGCGGTGTCTATGTCTGCCCATCGGAGAAGTGCATCGCGGCCGCCTTTGGAAACGAGCGGCTGAGCCGGGGGTTGAAGCAGAAGGTGGCGTCCGGCGATATTGCCGAATTTGCGGCGGGTCTGCGGGAACTTATGGCCCGGCGGATAGTGTCGCTGCTGCACATGGCGCAGAAGGCCGGCGTGCTGGTGGCCGGGGCTACGGCAGTCGAAGAGCGTTGCAATAAAAACGAGGCAGCCTTCATGATGGTGGCGTCGGACCTTTCCGAAAGGTCTGCCGGTAAACTGCCCGATGTATCGCGGCTCAGACGGTTCGTGTTTCTGGACAAGGATCGTCTCGGTGCTGCTCTGGGGCGGGAAAGCGTTGGGATCATCGCTATCCTTCATGGAGGGTTGGCCCGTACTATAGCGAGGGAGCTGGTAAGATACGGCTCGCTTGCAGATCTGGGGGTGTAAAAATATGGCACAGTCTACGAGAGTCTACGAGCTGGCGAACAAGCTGGGAATTACGAGCAAGGACCTGATAGCCGAACTCAAGGAGATCGGGGTTGAGGTCAAGAACCATATGGCCGGCCTTGAGGATGATGTGATTGCCACGATAGAGAAGCGGCATAAAGGGGCGAAATCCGCTCCTGCTGCAAAGGCGCCGAAGGAAGCACCGAAAGAGGCCAAAAAGTCTGCTGCCGGCAAGGCATCAGCGGCCCCTGCCGCCGAGAAGAAAAAAGCCGAGGCCCCCGCGGAGCCGAAGAAGACGGTAAAGGAAAAGCAGAAGGAGGCTCCTTCCCGGGAAACAGCGGCTCCCGCCGCGGCCCCGACATCGCAGGCCCCCTCGCAGGAAGCAGCTCCTCCCAAGCCCTCCTCGACCGAAAAAGCGCCTGAGAAGCCAAAGGTTACTCCCCCCGTGATAACTGAAGAAGACGTGGAGGAGGAGGTCAGGGTCGACCTGGCCGCCAAGTTCCGGGAGAAGGTTGAACCGCATTCCTTCAAGAAAAAGACGAAGCTTACCGCTTATCAGTTTGGTGGGAAGCTCAAGAAAGAGGGCGGCAAGAAGTGGGACCCGGGCAAGGGGGGCGCGCGCCCTCACGGCAAGCAGGAAGCGTCGGTTGCCGTACTCCCCAGCATGCCCCGCAAACGGGTGATCAAGATATCGGAAGGCGTCTCGATAAAAGAGTATGCCGACAGGATCGGGCAGAAGGCCAATGACATTATCCGCAAGCTTTTCGAGATGGGGATGATGGCGACCATCAACCAGCCCATCGACCTCGACGCCGCGCAGCTTATCGCCGATTCGTACGGTCTCAAGATCGAGATCGCACCGATCCTCAGCGAGGAGGTGTTGCTGGAGGAAGAGGGTGCAGGCGTGACTGAAACCCCGGCACTCCCGAGGCCGCCGGTGGTGACCATCATGGGCCACGTCGACCATGGAAAGACGTCGCTTCTCGACGCAATCCGCCAGGCCAACGTAACGGCCGGTGAGGCGGGCGGCATTACCCAGCACATAGGTGCTTACATGGTGCGGCTCAATGACAGGGACATAAGCTTCCTCGATACGCCGGGCCACGAGGCATTCACGGCCATGAGGGCCAGGGGCGCCCAGGTCACCGATATCGTCATTCTGGTGGTAGCGGCCGACGACGGGGTCATGCCCCAGACCGTCGAGGCGATCAACCATGCCAAGGCGGCAGGGGTACCGATCATCGTGGCGGTCAACAAGATCGACAAGCAGGGCGCCGACCAGGAGAAGATCAAGCGCGAGCTTTCTGAGCAGGGTCTCGTTTCCGAGGAATGGGGCGGCGACACCATATTCGTTCCTGTTTCCGCCAAGCAGAAGATCGGTATTGAAAGCCTCCTGGAGATGATCCTTCTGCAGGCGGATGTCCTTGAACTGAAGGCGCCGGCCGCGTGTGCCGCCAAGGGGATCATCGTTGAGGCCAAGCTGAGCAAGGGGCGCGGTCCCGTGGCCACGGTCATGGTCCAGACTGGTACGCTCCATCCCGGTGATATATTCGTGGCCGGTTCCCAGTACGGCAGGGTCAGGGCGCTGGTCAACGACAGGGGCGAAAAACTGCGCGCGGCAACGCCGTCGACACCGGTGGAAGTGATCGGGCTTTCCGGCGTCCCGCTGGCGGGCGATACCTTCATTGTCGTGGAAGATGAAAAGAAGGCCCGCCAGGTGGCAACCCTCCGTGAGCAGAAGATCAAGAGCATCGAGCTGGCGAAGGTGAAGCGGATTACCCTGGACGACCTGCACTCCCAGATCAAGGAGGGCGAGGTCAAGGAGCTGGGGATCATTATTAAGGGCGACGTGCAGGGTTCGGTGGGCGCCATCGGCGAGGCCCTCTCGAAGATCGGTACGGCGGCGGTAAAGGTCCGCGTCATTCACAGCTCCGTCGGTGCCATTACCGAGACCGACGTGATGCTTGCCTCGGCCTCCAACGCCATCATCATCGGGTTCAACGTGCGGCCCGAGCCGAAGGCAACGGCCCTGGCGGAGAAGGAGAAGGTCGATATCCGCGCCTACAACATCATCTATGACGCCATTGCCGACGTGAAGGCCGCCATGGAGGGTCTCCTCGAGCCTACCCTCCGGGAGAAGATACTGGGCAGGGCGCAGGTCCGCCAGGTCATCAGCATTCCCAAGATCGGCGCCATTGCGGGAAGCTACGTCACCGACGGCTCCATTTCGAGGGCGTGCACGGGCGTGCGGGTACTGCGGGACAACGTCGTGGTGTATACCGGCAAGATCGGGTCGCTCAAGCGGTTCAAGGACGACGTCCGCGAGGTGCAGTCGGGCTATGAGTGCGGTATCGGTATCGAGAACTTCAACGACATCAAGGCGGACGACGTTCTTGAGGCCTTCATGATTGAGAAGGAAGCAACCAAACTGTAAATTACACAGGGGCGTTTTTGCGCCCCTGTATATACCACCATCCCTCCCATGATAGTCGGCGTCTGCAC
>JAOUDF010000220.1 GCA_029859385.1 Nitrospirota bacterium | reverse complement strand
AACCTTTCGAAAACAATGCCGGTGAAGGAGAAGGCGTTGAGGCATCGGTCAATGGAGATTCGCAGGAGCTGAGAGAACCCGGGAAGCTTGCCGAGCTTTCCGTTTCGATCCCGTCGCCATCGAGAGGGGAACAGGCGGAAGAGGGAGGCTATATCGAAGCCTCACAGGAACCGGCATCAACGGAGGGGGAAGCAGGCGAAGCACCCGTCAAGCGGCGCCGACGCCCGAGAACGGCTTCTCACCGGCGCTACAAGAAGCGGGTCAGGACAACCTCGACGGAAGAGAGCGAAGGGGCCTCTACCCCGAGTGAGCCATCCTTTGCCGGACCTTCTGAATCTTCATGATGTACCTCTCGAGGTCTTCCACGATAGCGCTGGGAAGTTCCGCAAACTTCACGCCGCACCGGTATCTCAGGGGAATCGAGAGAGTGCCCACCTCAGTGATGACATTGGACGCCACGACACCGTCAGTAGCCATCGTATAGTCGCCAAGGGTAATAATCATATTGGGGACGGGGGCGCCTACCTGAAGCTTGCCCAGGGTAGCCTCGTACTCAAACCCTATCCCCCCCGTGCTGATATCGAAAAGAGGTCCGGTAAACTCCAGGGGTGACAAAAAGCTGATGGTGTTGTCTGCCGCCGGCTTCAAACGGTAGGCGCTGCGTCGCTGGTAGCGGCTCACCTCGAGGGGGAGTTCAAGCCTGAAGGCGGGGAAATTGTCCGCATGGACGACATTGCCCTGGAAATGGGTCAGGAATGAACAGGTCACTCCCTGCAAGATAGTTTCCACATAAATATCCTGAGCCTTGGAAATAAGACTGTTGCCGGAATCGGGCAGGAATGTGTCCACGAGAAAACTGTCTTTCTCCACCTCGACGATGCTGGAGGTATAGCTCCCGTCGAAACCCCGGAACCGGAGCATCAGCTGACACCCCGTCCCCTTGAGCTCCTTCAACAAAGTACGGGACTGCTCTATATCGGCAATCTTTCCGGTTTCACGGGTTTCGGAATGCGGCTTCCCTCCGAACCAGGTCATGATGCGGTCAAACATGGTCTACCTCCTCATCTGCATCCAGTAGAGCGCCCCCTGATGGCCCGGCGCAAATCTGAGCGTTTCCGTCCACTCCTGATATGCCAGTTCCACCTTCCCTTCCCTGAAATAGATCAATCCCAGGTTGTAGTGCGCCCCCGCGTGGGTCGGGTCCGACTGGATGGCCCTAGTGTACTCAGCCGCCGCATCCGCGTAAAGTCCTTTTTTTTCAAGGTAGACACCGATGTTGTAGTGGGCACGGGCATGGTTGGGCGCCACTTTCACCAGCGCCCTGAATGCATCAATACCCTTTTCGATTTCCCCTTTCCGCAAATAGTAACTCCCCATATGGTCGTAGGCTGACGGCAGCCCCGGCACTGTTTTGAGCTTTTCCGTCCAGAGGACGATGTCGTCCTGCCAGAAACTGTTGCGGTGCACTGTTATCGGCAGGCAGGCAACGACCAGCAGAAGGATCGGCCAGAGATGCGCCCAGTTCAGCTTCACCTGAGTGCTGTGGCTTGCGGGGGCCGGCTTAAACCCCGACCCGACGAGTTTTCCCAGTCCTGCCGACAGGGCCAGCGCGAAACCGGCGGAGGGGATATAGAGAAAACGCTCCGCGGCAAGGGTCTCGATGGGGATAATGTTAAGCACCGGCCCGAGGGAGACCATGAACCAGAGCAGTCCAAAGGAGAAGGCGGGCATCCGGCGGTTCAGGACGATGCTGCCGATTACTGCCGCCGCAATCACCGCGCACGACAGGATAAAATACGGATCGGCCACGTCTTGCACCAGGGCAATGGGCGGCTCCATATTCAGCCCGACAGGGGGGAGCAAAAGGGTGTAGAGGTAATAGGCCGCGATCTTCACCGCCGTCATGGCCCGTACCAGTAGCGAAGTGCCGTGGGAGAAGTCGACCTTCCCCGCCAGATGCCCCAGAACGGCAAAGCGGATGACCAGATAGACAGCGATTACCGCAAAATAGGGGGCGACCTGCGTTATAATGGCGCGAAGCTTTACCCTCTCCACCAGAAGCAGCGCCAGAATCGCCAGCGGCAGCGTAATAGCCATCTCCTTCGAAAGGAGACCGCAGAAAAAGACCATCAGGGAAAGACCGTAGCGCCAGTCTGCAAGCGGCCGCTCTGGTTTCCGCCAGCGGAGAAAAAGGAACAACGCCGTCAGGTAGAAAAAGGCGGCGATGGCGTCGACTCGCCCTGAAATAAAGGTGACGGTCTCGGTGTGTACCGGGTGCACGGCGAAGATGGCCGAAGCGGCCAGCGCAAAGGGCAACGGAAGAAAGAAGGAGGCAATGCGGTAAAGAAGCAGGGAGTTGGCCGCATGAAACGCGATATTGGTAACATGATAACCTGCAGGATTGTTGCCCCACAGATGATAGTCGACCAGGGTAATCCCTACCGTAACCGGGCGGTAGTAACCAAGGGTAATCCTGTCTGAAGTAGATGCATAGTAATCCCGGCCAAAACCTCGCCAGAGGTTACTCCAGTCCTTGAGGTTCTCATTGCTCGTAATCAGGCGGGTGTCATCGTAGACAAAGTCGCCGGAGATGGCGTTGACATAGGGCAGCACGGCCAGCAGGATGATTATCAGATAGATGCGGGAAGGTTTCACCTCTGGTTTTGCCCCTCAAAAGGTTCTTCTACATCCGGTGATGCAGCAGCCGCTCCACAATGCGGCCGTTCACCAGATGCTCATCGACAATCTCGCCGATGTTCTCCAGCGTCACGTTGTGGTACCAAACCCCTTCGGGGTAGATGACCGACGTAGGGCAGAAGCCGCCTTTGGGGTCGGTCTCGCCGCATACACCGAAACAGCCGCCCTTCGATGATTTCACGGTATCCTTGAGCCCCTTTTCGTCGATAAGCTCCCGAAGGCGTTTCAACACCTCTTCGGAACCTTTTGATGAACAGGTCTTGCCGTTACAGATGAAGATATGCTTGCGGTACGATTTCATAATGCCTCCCGTAGTCAGTAAAACTGCTATCGTCCGGGTGAATCATGATTCCATCTTGTGCACGATCTCCGCGCCGAAGAGCAGAATAGCCGAGGAATAAAAAATCCACAACAGGAACAGGATAATGGTCGAAAGCGAGCCGTAAATACCGCCCAGATTCAGCGATTCGGCGGCATACCAGGTAAAGAGGTGTTTCGCCGCCTCCCACAGAACAGCGGTGATCACCGCCCCGATGAAGGCGTTTTTCCATTGTACCTTTGCGTGGGGAAGCATCTTGTAGATAACGGCGTAGGCAATCACGATCAGGATAAACGGGATGATGAACTTGAACAGGATGCTGCCGGCCAGTATTCCGGCGAGGTTCCATTTTCCGACAACAAGCGGATGGGTCTTTAGGTATTTGGCGAAAGACGTCATGGTAAAGGAGACGGCAAACAACAGAAAGGCAAGCATGATCATGACGACAGACAGGAACGTTGAATAAAGAAAATGCCGGTGGGCGGGAGTACGGAAGATGGTGTTGATGGCATATTCCAGCGACAGAAAGACCTGGATGGAGAGCCAGATAAACAGAAAGAAACCCACATAGCCCAGGTTACGGTGGGCCACCAGCGAGCGTAGTTCCTTCGCTATTTCCTGGTCAAGCCCCGGCACAAAGGTTTTCAGAAACTTGACGGTATAGGCATGGAGCCCTCCTGTCTCCCCCATGACGCCCGCGTATATGCTGACGACGATAAAGAGCAGCGGGAACAACGACATCAGGGTATGAAAGGCGATGGCCGCCGAGAGGTTCATGCAGTTGTCGCGGAAGAAATCACCGAAGGAGCCGGTAATGACTCCAAGAATTCCGCTTCTTTTTTTTACATTACGATTCCTTCGCATAATTTCCTGACTGTGCCCTGTTATATACTAGAGAACCTTGATTCCCCGATAATGCCTGTGGTAGTGTCGGTACTATACGCCTTTTACTGGAGGATACCGCATGATAAAGAGCGACCGCTGGATACGCAAGATGGCCCTTGAACACCGAATGATCGAGCCCTTCGAGGACAAGCAGGTCAGGGAGGGCAGCATCTCCTTCGGGGTGTCGTCCTACGGCTACGATATCCGCATTGCCGACGAGTTCAAGATATTTACCAACATCAACACCACCATCGTCGATCCCAAGCAGTTCGACCCCCGCTCCTTCGTCGACTTCAAGGGGGATATCTGCATCGTCCCGCCCAACTCCTTCGCCCTGGGCCGCTCGGTGG
>JAOUDF010000219.1 GCA_029859385.1 Nitrospirota bacterium | reverse complement strand
TCTTGAAATAGACCAAGGCCTTGCCCTTGTCGCCTTTAAGCAGATACGCGCCCGCCAGGTTATAGTGATAATCGGAGACCTGCGGATTCAACGCTATCGCGCGGCTCAAATACGCAATCGCCTCGTCGTATCTTTTGGTCTCGACCAGTACGTTGCCTATGCCCTCGTGTGCTGAGGCCCGTGTATTTAGTTCGGGATTGAGACTTATTACCTCGTTGTACGTCGATATCGCCCTTTTATACTCTTTTTTTGCGGCGAATGCAAAGCCCAAACCGAGCAGGGTTTTTGCGGGGTTGTCGGTGAATTTCATAGCCTCGAGGTTGAGCGCTATAGATTCGTCGTATTTGCCCGCCAATAAAAGCGTCGATGCGAGCTTGTCGTACGCAAGGGTCCTGTCGTAGGGTTTTGCCAGCGGCAGCGCCACGCGGTACAGCTCTATTGCCTTGTCGTAGTTGCCTAGTAAAACGTATTCGGAGCCCAGGTTGCTTACTGCGGTAAAGGAAGCGGGGGCCTTCGTTGCGGAGTCCTGCCAGAATTTAAATCCGTCCGTCCAGACTTCATTCCTTTTATGCGTCGATATCGCAAAAACCATGGCAATCAGGGCTGACGTAATCCACAGCGTCCGGCTGGCGTTTGTCGAGCTTCTTGCCTTGCCGGAGAGTTTGATTGCCGAATACGAGTAAAGGGAGAAGAAAGAAATGATTATTCCGACGCTCGGCAGATACGCCCTGTGTTCGAATATGACGTCGCGTAGCGGGGTGAGCGCTTCAACGATATTTGCAATGAAAAACCATAGTATCCCGAAGGAAAACAGTTGAGGCAGTGTGTGGGCACTCCTCTTTGCGCGTACGAGAAGAAAGATCGCCGCTGCTAACAGGGCGCAGAGAAAGATAAAGGACAGGTATACCTGTGGAACGAAAAAGGTGTCGTAGACCGGATAATCGTACGCAATGCGCAGTCCTGTTGGGTAAAAGAGAAGCCTTAAGTAGGTTACGGCAACCCTGAACTGAGTCAATATATAGCCGTACGGGCTTACGTACGTCAGTTGGCGTAAGGTCTGGTCTTTCGAGAGCGCGGTAAGGAACTCTTCGTTGGAAAACAGCGCGGGCGTTATCAGCGCCAACGGGGCGATTATAAAGAGCGAAAAGAAGGGGAGCAGTCGAAAGATCCTTTTCTTTATCGCGCCGTTAAAAAAGCCGAACTCTATCGCGGCGAGCATAAGCGGTATCGTAAAGCAGTTCTCCTTTGTAAACTGTCCCAAAATCGTGGTAACGATTGCGCCCCAATAGAAACGCGGTCGATAATATTCGGAACCGTTCTCCAAGGAAGACCTCGATTTTAAGTACAGGACAACGGTTGAAAGATAAAAGAAGGCCGCCAGAAGCGTAAACCTCTGCGTAATGTATGATACGGCGCCCGTGTTGACCGGGTGAACCAGAAAGACCATCGAGACCGATAACGGAATATAGGCCTTTGGAAAGTCTTTTGTGTCGTCGCCGAGGCCCTTTAGTCGCATTAGTTGCGAGGCGAGACAATAGACGAGCGCGGCGTTGGCTATGTGTATCGCGACGTTTAACAGATGGTAGCCGAAAACGTCGAAACCGCCTATTGCATAATTGACCGCAAAAGTCAGATGAGCCAGATAACGTGGCCATGGCAAGGCGATGAAGTTCGAAAGGTCTTTTATGAGCGAGTTGGAAAGAATTATATTCGTGTCGTCGTAAACGAACGGGCCGTTTAACGAATTGCCGTAAGCCGCAAGGCCGACGAGCGCAAGCGCGATTATCGCCGCCACCAAGGTCTTTTTATTTTTTTCGATAGAAGAGGCCATATTGCCAGAGGATATCCATACGGCGCTGTCTGTCGCCGGGTTTAAAGGCACGTTTGACGAAAGTCGAGCTATGCCGGTTAGAAGCCCTCCACGATACGCTCTTTTGTAAGGCGCGCCATGTCTTGAGAAACCTTCGAAAGCGCGTTTCTTTCCGCGTCTTTCGTGGCGCTGACGTCGTTGACGTTAACGATGAAGTCCTGATAGGCTACGATGTTATCGTCCGCCCAGAGCGGTTCGGGCACACCGGCCTTTGTTATGCTTGCCGCGATGATTATCGTGAGCCTGTATTCCTGGTTGACGTCCGATCTGGTGAAGGAGACCGCCTTGAGCGTATAGGCCCTTATGGCGCCGTTGAATACGGCCTCTCCTTTGTCGGATATCTCGATGTTGTTTATGAATTCGTTTCTGAATGCGCCTGTTATTATCGATTCTATGTCGGGCTTGGTTGTCAAGTTCTGGAAGATCGGCATGGCAATCGACTTTATGTTACCAGGTATCAGCTTGCCGCTGCCGGCAACGTGATACCCGCACCCCGATATAAAGGCCGTGGCGAGAAAGACCATGGCGTATTTCACAAGGCCCTTCATGATACCACCATGTTCACGATCTTATTAGGAACATAAACGAACTTTTTGATTGTTTTGTCCTTTAGCCATTCCGAGATCTTCGGGTCCTCTGTCACTGCCTTGCGGATCTCGGCCTCGGGCGTATTCAGCGCGGCGGTTATCCTTGCTCGCAGTTTGCCGTTAATCTGAATTGCAATTTCGACGTCATCCGTTGCGAGCGCGTCTTTATCGTATTCGGGCCAGGCGCTTGAGTATAGCGGGGCCTTCTTGCCGAGCGCTCCCCAGAGCTCTTCGGATATGTGGGGGGCAAACGGATTTATCAGCGTAACTACGGCCTCGATCGCCTCTTTTTTCACATGCCTGTCCGAAGGCGTCTCGGGCTTGAACTGGTATATCGCGTTTACAAGCTCCATTATTGAGCTTATGGCGGTGTTGAAATGAAACCTGTCCCCGATATCCTCAGTCACCTTCTTTATGGTTTTGTGCGTGATGCGTCTCAGGTCCCTTGCGGCGCCTTCGGCCTCTTGGTTCGTTTTCGGGGTCTGCGCGCCGAAGAGCTCCTCTCGGTTCTCCGCTACCATTCGCCAGACCCTGTTGAGAAACCTGTACGCGCCCTCCACTCCGTCCGTGCTCCAGTCAAGGTCTTTTTCCGGGGGCGCGGCGAATAGCGAAAAGAGGCGCGTCGTATCGGCCCCGTATCTTTCAATTATGCCGTCCGGGTCAACCACGTTCTTTTTGGATTTTGACATCTTTTCTACGGCCCCGGAGATCGTCCCTGCCCCGCAGGTAGCGCATTTGCCGTTTACGACCTGTTCGGGGAACAGAAAGCCGTGCTCCGGGCACTTCTGTGTCTCCTTGCAGACCATGCCCTGCGTTAGAAGGTTCTTGAAGGGTTCGTCGAACGAATGAAGCCCCATGTCTCGAAGCGCCTTTGTAAAGAACCTTGCGTATAGAAGGTGCATTACCGCGTGCTCTATGCCGCCGATGTACTGATCGACGTTCATCCAGTATTCGGCGTCGTCCTTTGAGAACGGGGCTGTATTGTTATCGGGCGACAGATAACGGAAGAAGTACCATGACGAATCGACGAATGTGTCCATTGTATCGGTTTCGCGCCGCGCCTTGCCCTTGCATTTCGGGCAGGTCGTCTCTACGAAGTGAGCCGCCTGCTCAAGGGGCGATAGGCCCTTGCCGCTTAATGCTATGTCTTCGGGCAGCACTACCGGCAGGTCTTCTTCAGGCACGGGCACGGTGCCGCAATCTGTACAGTATGTCACCGGTATGGGACATCCCCAGTATCTCTGGCGCGATACGCCCCAGTCGCGCAGTTTATAGTTTATAGTCTTTTCACCGAGCTTTTTTTCAACGAGCGAGTCTACTATGCCGGAGACGGCATCGGTATTTTTCATGCCGTCGAAAGCCCCTGAACCGGTCATTATGCCGTCTTCGACGTATGCCTCTGTCATGGTTTCGGGTTTTAGGGTCTTGCCTTGCGGGTTTATGACGACCTTTACGGGCAGTTTGTACTCGCGCGCGAACTCAAAGTCCCTCTGGTCGTGCGCCGGCACGGCCATTACGGCACCCGTGCCGTATTCCATCAGAACGAAGTTTGCAACATAAACCGGAACCTTTTCGCCAGTGAGCGGGTTTATGCAGTGCGCTCCGGTAAAGACGCCCTCTTTTTTAAGCTCGTCCATGCTGCGCTTTGCCTTGGCGTCAAGTTTTACTTTGCTTGAAAACTCGAGGACCTCTTTTAACCTGTCTTTTGGCGTAATTTTCTCTATGGCAGGGTGTCCCGGGGCAAGGCTTAAAAAAGTTACGCCAAAGAGCGTATCAGGCCTTGTCGTGAAGATGC
>JAOUDF010000028.1 GCA_029859385.1 Nitrospirota bacterium | reverse complement strand
AGGAGAGGACGGCCATATTCTTCACGACGCCGTCGTCACTCCCCATGTCGATGGTGAGGGTGTTGAACCAGTTGGAGGGGTTCCTTCCGATAACCCTGGCGGCCAGCGAAGGAGTGGGAAGGGTTGCCCGTATGTCCAGAAGCTTCCGCAGTCGGATGTTTTCCGCCGCGAGTTCGCGATAACGGTTGAGTTCCTCTCCCTTGCGGCGGACTTCATCGAGCAGAAAACGGTTTTGCATCGACTTGTCGGCAAGGTTGACATACCCGTTCCAGAAGCGGTCGAAGGCATCCGTTACCGCCAGGGCGCCCCTTTCGGGTATGGACGCTACGGCGACGACGGAGCGCTTGAGCAGTCCCTGCCCGGAGCCGCTACCCAGCTGGGCACTGATCCATGCCAGGGACACAAGGAGGGCAAGGAACAGCGAAATACCCGTTTTATGTTTCTGTAAATAGCGTCGCATAATAGTGTCGTCAAAAAGTTGTACGGTTCACACACTGTTATGATTTGACCGCAACCGCCTTGAGAAGTTCCAGTTCATCCAGTACCTTGCCGACCCCCATGGCAACAGCACCCAGCGGATCGTCGGCGATGAGAATCGGCAGGTCTGTTTCGTCGCGTAATACCATGTCGATGCCCCTCAGGAGGGCGCCGCCACCGGCGAGGACGATCCCCTTGTCGACGATGTCCGCCGAGAGCTCGGGGGGGGTGTTTTCAAGGGCCACCTTGATGGCGTTGACGATGATCGAAACCGTCTCGGAGAGCGCCTCGCGGATCTCGTCGTCGCTGATTGTCTGGGTCTTGGGAATACCGGAAACCAGGTCCCTTCCCTTGATCTCCTTGCTTACCGACTCGCCCATCTTATAGGCCGACCCGACCTCTATCTTGATCAGTTCCGCCATCCTCTCGCCGATCAGGAGGTTGAACTTCTTCTTGATGTAGTTGATGATCGCCTCGTCCATCTTGTCGCCGCCGACCCTTACCGTCTTGCTGTAGACGATACCCGCCAGCGAAATCACCGCAATGTCGGTGGTGCCGCCGCCGATATCGACGATCATGTTGCCGCAGGGTTCCGTAATGGGGAGGCCGACGCCGATGGCCGCGGCCATCGGTTCCTCGATCAGGTATACTTCCGACGCGCCCGCCGACCGGGCCGACTCCATGACCGCCCGCTGCTCCACCTGGGTTACCCCCGACGGCACGCCGACCACGATGCGCGGACGGACGAAGCTCTTGCGGTTGTGGGCCTTGGCGATAAAGTAGCGGAGCATCGCCTCGGTGCCGTCGAAGTCGGCAATGACGCCGTCCTTCATCGGCCGGATCGCCACGATATTGCCGGGGGTCCTGCCCAGCATCTTCTTGGCTTCGGCGCCGACTGCCAGCACCTTCCCGCCGCCCCTGGCAACTGCCACCACCGACGGCTCGTTACAGATGATCCCCTTCCCCTTCACATATACCAGGGTGTTGGCCGTACCCAGATCTATCCCCAAATCATTGGAAAACCATCCCAGAACCGAATTAAACACCATTGTTTGTCTGCTCCTTGATATTGTTGTCGTTTGTCCGGCTGCCCGAAGGTATGTCGCGAATTACTGTATCGGCAAGTTCATCACCGATCCTGAGCCCTTCCGTGCTCCCCACTACCATGAGAAATTCAAGCCCCAGCACTACCGTGAGAAAAAGCCACCCTACCAGCGGGATCGGAAGAAGAAAGAAACCCGCTACGATGGGGAAGTTGCGGATGATCGACTCTTTGAACGAAGCGGCCTCCGGTGCCTTGCACCTCAAGACCCTCAGGCCCAGCAGTTTCTTCCCCACGCTTTGTCCGCTCCAGAAGCCGTCGGCGATGAACAGGTAGACCAGGGCGAACCAGAAACCCACGGAAGGGATGACTTTGTAGAAGGCCAGGGCGATCAGCAGGTCTATGACCCTGGCGATGGTCCGGTGAAGGATGTTTGCCTTCCGTGGCTCAGGGCCGGCCGATTCCATCCCTGCGTCGTCGTTGGAATTCCTGTCGCTATCCGGCGACCTGGGCGGAGATTCTTGCCCCGAAGGTGTGTCGTTGTTCATGAGTGTCATACGGGTCACTTAAAAAAGTAGTTGTAAAGACTAACAAAATGCGCGGCGGTAATGCAAGAGAAATGAACGGGAAAAGGGTTGAATTACGGGCAATGCCCCACTATAATGTCTCCGCTTCAGAAAGCGGCGGGTGCCGCCAGTGGAAAATATCCGGAGGAATCTATGCTTCAGCTCATGCGTCAGCACATAAAGTTCTTTGGCATCTCGCTCTGGCTCGTCATCGTGGCCTTCATCGCTACCATCTTCGTGGTGTGGGGGATGGGAGACTACGAAGGGGGGCAACAGGGGGGCGTCGAAGTCGCCTACGTCAACGGAGAGCCGGTCAGCGTGGTTGAATACCAGCGGGTCTACTACAACCTTTACGATTTCTACCGGCAGGTCTTCAAGGACAAGTCGGCCGACCAGCTTGTCAAGGAGATGAACCTCAAGCAGAAGGCCCTCGACGACATCATCTCCTCGCGGATCCTTCTGCAGTCCGCCAAGAAGATGGGGGCCCGCGTCACCGATGAAGAGCTGCGGGACGTCATCCTCTCCAGCAACGCCTTCCATGAAAACGGCGTCTTCAGCAAGGAGCGCTACCGCGCCATCCTCGATGCAAACCGCCTGAGCCCGAGCCAGTACGAAAAATACCAGCGGAATGAGCTCCTTCAGGACAAGGTGCGGGAGGTCATCCGCGGCTCCGTGTCGGTTTCAGCCGATGAGGTCATGAGGGTCTACGCGGAACAGCTTGGCGGCAAGCCCTTTGTCGAAGAGGAATTCAAAAAGGCAGAGGAGAAGCTCAGGAAGGATATCCTTGCCCAGAAGCAGGAAATGGCCATCGCCTCCTATATCGCCGCCATGAAGAAGGGGGCGGAGATTAAAGTGGTGCAGGACGTCCTCGACAAGGCAGCTTAGTCTCGCTGCCTATTACCGACTTTGATTCGAAAGTAGACACGTGGCACAAAAAGGAAAAGGAAAAAAGCGGGTAAAGGGGAGGGATTACTTCTCCCTCCTTTTGATGCTCGGCATCGTTGTGCTTCTGGGGGTCATCTCCTTTTTCCTCTTCAAGAGTGCCTTCGAGAAAGAGGCTCCGCCCAAGCCACCCGAGAAGGTCGCCAAGAAGCCTCCCGAGCGGGCCCTCCCGCCACCGCCGCCACCCGCAGTCCCTGAGCATAAAGCCTCACTGGCCATCGTCATCGACGACATGGGGGGGAGCCTCGATATCGCCAGGACCCTCTCCGCCATCGATCCCAACATCACCTTTGCCGTCATGCCCCACGAGGCCAAATCAGCCGCCGTGGTACGGGAGATGTCCGACAAGGGGCACGACGTCATTCTTCACCTGCCCATGGAGCCCCAGGACCTGGCCCACAACAACCCCGGCAAGGGCGCCCTGCTCGTGGCCATGGATGCCGCCGCCATCCGCAAGACTATCGAAGAGGACCTCAAGAAGGTACCCGGCATCAAGGGGGTCAACAACCACATGGGCTCGCGGTTCACCGAAGAGCGGGCCGACATGAAGGTGGTGCTTGAAGAGCTGAAGAAACAAGGGCTCTTCTTTCTCGACAGCAGGACCACGGGGAAGTCGGTGGTAAAGGATGTGGCGAAGGAGGTCGGCATCAGGAGTGCCGTCCGCGATGTCTTCCTCGACAACACCGTCGACGAGGCCCATTCCCGCCAGCAGTTGCAGAAGGCCGCCGACCTGGCCCTCAAGAAAGGGCAGGCCATTATCATCGGCCATCCTCACCCTTCGTCCATAAAGGTCCTTCAGGATATGGTGCCCCAGCTCAGGGAAAAGGGGATACGGATCATCGGCGTCTCGCAACTGGCGGGATGACACGCAAATGCTCATCCTCGGCATAGAGAGCTCCTGCGATGAAACCGCCGCCGCCGTCCTCGAAGACGGCAAGGTAATCCGCTCCAGCATCGTCGCCAGCCAGGTCGATCTCCATGCCCGCTACGGCGGCGTCGTCCCCGAGCTGGCCGCCCGCGCCCATCTCGAAGCCCTCGTCCCGGTCCTCGACCAGGCGCTCAACAAGGCCGAGACCACCCTCGACCGGATCGACGCCATCGCCGTCACCACCGGCCCCGGGCTCATCGGCGCGCTGCTCGTCGGTGTCACCGCCGCCAAGGCCATCTGTCTCGCACGCAATATCCCCCTCGTCGACGTCCACCATATCGAGGGACACATCCTCTCCGCTACCCTTGTCGACGGCGAACCGCCGGTATTTCCCGCCGTAGCCCTCGCCGTCTCGGGCGGCCATACCGCCCTGTACCTCGTCCACGAGATCGGCCGCTACACCTTCTTGGGACAGACCCTCGACGACGCCGCCGGAGAGGTCTACGACAAGGTCGCCAAGCTCCTCGGTCTGGGGTATCCCGGCGGACCACTCATCGACAAACTGGCTGCCGGCGGCAATCCCGAGGCCATCAGATTTCCTCGCGCCCGGCTCGCCGACTCACCCTACGACTTCAGCTTCAGCGGGCTCAAGACCGCCGTGCTCAACTATCTCAACAAGGAGAAGGTCGTCTGGGGCGACGCCGACCACGACCGCAAGGCCGCCCTCGAAAAGCATATGCCCGACATCGCCGCCAGCTTCCAGGCCGCCGTCATCGACGTGCTGGTGCAGAAAACCCTGCGAGCCGCCACCGAGAACAACGCCCGGGGAGTCATCGTCGTCGGCGGCGTCGCCGCCAACCGGGGGCTCAGGGCCGCCATGGCCGACGCCTGCCAAAAGGCCGGGCTCTCCCTCACCATCCCGCCGCTCTCACTCTGCACCGACAACGCCGCCATGATCGCCGCGGCGGGATATCACCGCTATATGAGAGGCATCCGCGCCGATTTAGGCGTGGCGGCGAAGGCGCAGATGGCGCTGTAGGCCGCCTTGCCGGGAGGGCAGTTTGGTTATCAATTATAAGATGTATCTTTTTTGCGTACCCTCTTTACAAAAGTAGCTGAGTGTTGGTAAAGTCAAGAAACCGCTTACCCTACAGGGACAGCCCATGAAGATACCTACCACCTTACTTGCGTTATCCCTGGTTTTAGTCACGTCTTTTACGGCTTGTGCCCATTATTGCAGCGATGTCCCGACAGTGGTGCACCAGAAGCAGGATGGCACGCGGCTGGAGATTTGGGTCCCGTCGGATGTCATGACAAAAACGCCAAAGTGGATTCCCGGCGATGGAGAACCGCCGCTATCGGTACGCGACGCCATATCCATTGCCCAGAACTGGGCGAGAAGTAAATTCAGCCGCTACGACAGGGTCGACATAGTAGATATCGATCTCTTTGGCCGCAGCTGCTGGGCGGCAGAGGGGCACTGGTTCTACATTGTCCATTTTACCCCGGTGATAAACGGCAGGCCGGTGCTGGATACATCGCATTTCGTGGCAATTCTCATGGATGGGACGGTTGTTGAGGCGGTGAGGGGGAGGTAGGGGCTGGGGTTGAGTTGCAGGGGGCAATATATAAAATTGCAAGTCTGACCTTGGGCTGCTATCTCGGGAACACTAGGAAGTGGGGAGTGGGTGACCCTATGGGCTTTCAAAACCTCGGCTGATGTACTGAGCTGGCTGAAAATTGCGACTTCTTTGGGGTGGCTTTGGGCAACAGGCCGTAAAGAATTGCCCCTAGGCCTCCTAGCTAAAACCGTAGCGTAACGTCTACGGTATATGAGTTGTCATCTTGCCCTTCGCTGTTTTCGGCAAAGAACCTGCTGTATCCCAACTTGACGGCGAATTGACTGTTTATAAAATTCACCAGTCGCAAGCCCGCTGCGATTCCTTCGCTGCTTTTGTTTTCTCCGGAGTCTATGGTTACGTTGGCGCCCAGGCTGATCTTTTGGTTAAAATAGTAATCCCCCGAAATGCCATAGCCCCAATTCGTTTTTCTGCTGCTTCTGGAGCTGTCCTGCTGAGCCATTCCCAGGAGCCCTGCGACATTATATGCAGTGCCGTTGCCTAGTTCTTTTACATATTTCCCGGTCAGGTAATAGGTGTTGAACTTGGCTTTGGTGGTTGTTGATACAGGACTGTCTATCTTGCTGTCTGATTCTGAATGGACAAAATTGGCTTGGGCCAATAAGCTCTTGCCAAGAAAATATCCCACGCCAACCCCATATGCGTCTGATTTCATGTCGCCACTAAACCCGGATTTGTAATCGATGTCTGTTCTCGTATAGCTGGCTAGCAAGGCAATAGGCAGATTAGGCTTTCTATATGTCGTTGACACTCCATAAAAGGGGCCTCTCGCTTTAGGGCCGCCGGAAGCTTTCGAGTCATATTTTCCTGCCTGAAAGCTCGCGTAGCCAATCCGCTCCAGGAAGGCCGCTTCCGCAAGGGGGTGCCCAGCAGTGTTTACCGTAGAAAAGAAGATGTTTGCGTCGGCCGTATATCGGGAAACTTTGTTGTGGTCATCATCTTTCAAGTGATAATATTTCGCTGAAATTTCTGATTGATAACTGTCCTTGGCATATGAAATGTTCGCGCTGAGAGCCAAGAATGAAGACAGGGCGACGAGGAGGTTTATCCAGTAACAGTTATTTATATTGAGCTTGAGCGACACCATTTCCATGACTCCAATGCAGTTTTATAGGTAGGCTGTGCGAATAAAATATGCGTGTAATTATTGTGGCGTCATTATGCGGATGTCAAGGGGAATAATGTAATAGAGTTATTTTATTTCAGGTACTGACGGTTGGATGGAATGCTGCGGTGTGATCGTTGTTTGTGTGCTTTTAAGGCACCGCGGACAACGGCGTCTGTTTGCAGGGGTAAACTCTTCTGTCGGCATAATGCCTGCAACCCTGACTTCATCGGGGGGCATAGCTAGGACTTGATAAACCTGCGCATGCCCAGTCCGGCAATGCCGGCGGCCATCAACAGGAACGTCGCGGGCTCCGGCACGGGGTGTGTCGGCGGGTCGGCGTCCAGATCATGAGAGTAGGGTGCAAATTCGGGGGCGAACTTGTCTTTGCCACTTTGAACATAATGGGCGTTGCCGGTGAGGTCCAGGTGGATCAGGAAGAAGTCGTTGTAGGTGACTCTGTAGATATCGATGTCTCCGAGGGTCTCTCCCCCGCCGACGTAATCCATGACAGGATTGAGATGGTTGTCGACCTGCAGGTTCTCAAGGGCGACACTGGCGTACCATGCATCATAAACGCCATGGGCGCTGTTGAGTGCGCCGGGCTGGCCATAGGTAAAATCAGAGGCATTAAGCGTAACGGTCGTGAAGGGCCCGTTCTCGAGGCTGGAGCTGACGCCCTCTATCGTCACCGATCCGGTTGGCGCGGCATTGTAGTATTGTGACGAGATCGCGATGTGGAGAGTTACATCCTTTATATAATCGTACTTGGTAGGCTGGTCCGCTCCGGCCACGTAGAGCTCAAAAGGGTTGTCGGTGGTGAACCAGCTTTCTGTCGTGGTGTCATAAACCGCCCCCGGGGAATAAAGCTGGAGGGTGGGGACGGCATGGGCCGCGTCCGGAGAGTAGCTCGACAGGAACAGGATCGCTGCAACTGCTAATCGTACCGACTTTCTCACATGTCTGCTGATGTGCATGGTTGTCTCCGGATTAAATTGCCCCTTTGTAGTGGTGCCGTTGGACATTTTGTGATTTGTGTGCAACAAATTTGACGATAAAATACATTGTAATCTTTGGTAAAATCCAGATGCCTGTCCGACTATGTAACGGCAAAAGTGCGCAAAACTTTAGGAATATTTTTTGTCATTTTGGGGGCATTGACCGGTGAGGTCGAGAGGGGGCGGAGCAAGACGGGTTGCCATGACCCGGGGAAAGATGCTACTCTCGCCGTAAACCGACACGGGAGGTTGTGGCGATGCCCCTCACTTTCAGCAAGTCCAAAGAGCTTACGCTGGGTGTTGAAGTAGAGGTGCAGCTGGTCGACCGCGATACCCTTGCGCTGGCCCCTGCGTCCACGAAGATAATCGACGGACTGGGCGGCTACAATGGGGCGGTGAAGCACGAACTGATGATGTCCAACCTGGAGATCATCACCAAGGTATGCGGCAGTGTGCAAGAAGTGGCCGACGACCTCTACGGGACCTTCAACGCCGCCATTGCCGAGGCGGCGCGCCATGACATTCTCATCTGCGGGGCGGGGACGCACCCCTTCTCGACCTGGAAAGAACAGAAACTCACTCCGGACGCCCGCTACAAGCGGCTCCTCTTCAGCCTGGGCGGCGTGGCCCGGCGCTTCAATATCTTCGGCCTTCATGTGCATGTTGGTATCGGCGACGGCGAGAAGTGCATCTATGTGATGAACCGGATGCTCTACTATCTGCCGCACCTGTTGGCCCTTTCGTCCAACTCCCCCTTCTGGGAGGGCGAAGACACTGCGCTTAAATCGTTCCGGACGGTGGTCTTCGGCACCCTGCCGACGGCGGGTCTTCCCTTCTATTTCAACGACTGGGACGACTACGCCCGCCTCATCGACTGCTTTATCAGCACGCGCACTATCGAGACGATCCGCGAGATATGGTGGGATGCTCGTCCGCATCCCGATTTGGGCACCATCGAGATTCGCATCTGCGACACGCCGGCCACGGTAGCCGATGCGCTGGCTATCACGGCCCTGATCCAGGCCTTGGTCGCCCGTTTCTGCCGCGAGTATGAACGGGGGATGCCCTATGCCAGGCTGCCTTCGCATGTGATCAGGCAGAATAAATGGCGGGCGAGCCGCTACGGCCTCGATGGAGAATTTATCACTGAGGCCGGTGACCGGACGGTGAAGGCGCGGGAGGCGATCGGTGAACTCATCAAGTCCCTTTATAAAGAGGCAGGCGAACTGGGCTCCACCGAATACCTCGCCCTGGCCGAGCAGCTGGTGACGAGGGGTGACGGGGCGTCTCGTCAGCTTGATGTCTGGCGCCTCGAAGGCGATCTGCAAAGGGTTGTCCTGTATCTGGCGCACGAACTGGAAAACGATGTGAAGGCGGGGTCGTCGATGCGATGAAGGGAGTGATCTCGGCAGGTCAGCAGCTTACGGCGGCCGCCGGCATGGAGATGTTGGAGCGGGGTGGCAACGCCTTCGACGCGGCAGTGGCGGCATCGTTCGCCTCCTTTGTCTGCGAATCGCCGTTGACCAGCATGGGTGGGGGCGGTTTTTTCATGGCCCACTCCAGGGGCGGTGAGACCCTTCTCTACGATTTCTTTCCCGATGTCCCGGGCCGTGGACGGGCGGCTTCCCGAGCTTCCCTTGATTTCCATCCGATAGAGATCGACTTCACCAGCGCTGTTCAGCAGTTTCATATCGGCAGAGGCGCTGCCGCCGTGCCCGGCTGCATGGCGGGGTTTGCCCGGGTACACCGGCATCACTGCGCGTTGCCGCTGACGACCCTGCTGGAGCCAGCCATCCGCTATGCCCGCGACGGTTTTGTGCTCAATGCCCAGCAGGCCTACTTTCACCGTACCATCATTCCCATACTCACGCTGACCGAGGAAGGCAGGGCGATCTATGCCCCTCGGGGGACGATGCTTGGCGAAGGCGAGCGTGTCTTCATGCGGGAAATGGCCGACACGATGGAGTACCTTGCCGTCAACGGCCTTGAACGCTTCTACGACGGGGAAATCGCCGAAAAGATCGTAAAGGGTTTCGGTGAGGGAGGGCTCATTACCCGGGAAGACCTGAAAAGCTATGAGACAAAGGTGCGCACGCCGCTGGAGGTGTCGTACCGTGGCAGGAGGATATTTCTCAACCCGCCGCCGTCATCGTCGGGCGGGGCGCTGGTGGCATTTTCTCTGAAGCTGCTTGAGCAGTACGACGTCGGCGGCATGGGGCATAACAGCGCCGAATATCTCAAGCTGCTTTACGAAGTGATGCGGGTCACCGACCTGGCCCGGACCGAGGCCTTCGACGAGCGGGTGTACGAAGAGGGGATTGCCGGGAAGTTTCTTGCCGACCGATCGATGGAAGAATATCGCCGCATGCTGGCCGAGTTTGCCCGCGAGCTGGGGCTTTGCGACAGGCCTGCCACCGGGAATACAACCCACATCAGTGTCGCCGACGAGGAAGGGAACGCTGCCTCGGTCACCACCTCCAACGGCGAGGGGTGCGGCCATATGATCCCGGGCATGGGGGTGATGCTCAACAACATGCTTGGCGAGGATGATATCAATCCCCACGGTTTTCACGCCCTGCCCGCCGGTACGCGGATGTCGTCGATGATGGCGCCGACCATCGTCATGCGGGGAGATGTCCCCGAGGTGGTGCTTGGCACCGGCGGCAGCAGCCGGATACGAAACGCCATTGTGCAGGTGATCGTCAACCTGCTGGACCACGGTCTTTCGGTGGCCGACGCGGTGAATGAGCCCCGGGTCCACTGGGACAGGGCGGTGTTCCAGGCAGAGAGAGGGGTGGAGGCAACCTCCCTCGACCTGATCGAACGGACAGGGGTACCGGTCAACCGCTGGCACGACAGGAACATGTATTTCGGTGGAGTACATACGGTGGTGATGGCCGGGGAGCGGCCGACCGGGGCGGGAGATAGCCGAAGAGGCGGAGTCTGTCTGGCCTCGCAATTCTAGCCGTTTCACAAATAGTCGTCACACCGCTGAAAACCGGTGTCCAGGGGTTTTGTGGATGTCGGAATCGACTGGGTTCCGGCGTTCGCCGGAATGACGAAGGAATGGTTTTCCCGGGTTCTTGAAAGTTTATCAATTTTGGCATGAGCCTTTTTCAGTGTTCATGATGCCCGGAGGGGTTGCCGCCAAAGGGCCGTCCGGCCCCTTTTTGATTGACATCCCGGCGGAAATCGTGATAAAAACCGCTGTTTTATCTTGAGTGAAATGAGCGAAAAACGCCGGAATGCAGAAGGGGTGTCGAGTTGTCCTACGCTGGAACCATCGAGTATCTGTACAGCCTCCAGAAGCACGGCACCAAGCTTGGCCTTGCCAATACCCTCGCCCTGATGAACCTGGTCGGGGACCCGCATGAGGCCTTCCGGTCGGTCCATATCGCCGGCACCAACGGCAAGGGCTCAACGGCAGCGATGCTGGCCTCCATCCTCCAGAGGGCCGGTTATACTGTCGGCCTCTACACCTCACCCCACCTCATAAGCTTTACCGAACGCATACAGGTCAGCGGGGAGCAAATTCCCGAAGAGAAGGTCATTGAGTTGACCGAGAGTATTCGCCGGGCCATTGACGGCCTGGACGAGCCCTTTGTCCCCACCTTTTTCGAGTTTACCACCACCCTTGCCTTTACCTGGTTTGCCGAGCAGAAGGTGGACATTGTTGTGGTGGAAACGGGTATGGGGGGCAGGCTCGACTCCACCAACGTGATTACCCCGCTGGTATCGGTGATTACCTCGGTGGACCTCGACCATCAGGAGTTTCTGGGGGAGCGGATCGAGGATATCGCCTATGAAAAGGCGGGGATTATAAAGGAAGGGGTACCGGTGGTGACCGGCGAGCGGAAACCAGAGGTCCTTGCGGTAATAGAGGCGACCAGCCTGGCCAACAACGCCGTCCTTTACCGCGCGGGAAGAGATTGTTCGGTTTCGTCGGTCGTCACGGGCATTGATGGCGGCTGCTTTGATTATCGCGGTCTCGAAGGGGAAATCCCGGGTGTGAAGACCACCATGATCGGAAAACATCAGGTGGAGAACGCTTCGCTGGCGTTGTTGGCCACGGAGGTCCTCAGGCGCCGGGGGCTGACCATTTCGCAAGAGGCAGTCCGCGAAGGGCTTGCAGCAGCCCGGTGGGCAGGGCGACTGGAGAAGATGGCGGGAAGCCCGCTCATCGTGATCGACGGGGCCCACAACCCGGCAGCGGCGGCACGGCTGGCAGAAACGCTGAAGGATGAATTCGCGGGGAGCTATGACCGCCTCGTCCTTGTGCTGGGAATTCTCGGCGACAAGGATATGGACGGTATCGTGAAACCGCTGGCGGCGCTGGCCGACAGGGTGGTCGTGACCGCTCCCGCCTACTACAGGGCGTCCGATCCAGCCCGGATGAAGGCCGTTGTCAAACAGTATCACCCCCATGTCGAGGAAGCGGCGTCGGTGGCCGATGCCATCGACCATGTGCGGGCCACGACAAGAGAAAATGACCTGATATGTATCGCAGGCTCGCTTTTTACCGCAGGGGAGGCCAGGGGTATCATGCTTGGTATCGCCCTGCCAATAGGAACAGGCTCTGCTGTCCCCGGACTTGCCGGGTTGAAAGGATAAAGGTGTTTACTCTGATCCGTATTCTGTTCGTCTTCGTGATCCTCGCGGTCTTTATGCCGACGGAACCGTTGTCGGCCCTGGAGGTGGGGTCTGATAATCCCGCCATCATCTCCGCGACGGTCATTGAGCACAAGACCGATACCGACGTCTTTGTCGCCGACGGCAATGTGGTGATAGAGCAGGGAAAGATGCGCCTTTCCACCGACCATGCCGAACTGGACAACAAGACCGGCCAGGTGAAGGGCAGGGGGTCGGTGACCTATACCGACAAGGACGGCAACACTATCTTCACCGACAAGGTCGACTTCAATATCAACACCCAGAAGGGGATCCTCTACAACGGCAGGTTCTATATAAAGAGTAACAAGCCCGCTGCGCCGGCTACTACGGTGGTTATATCGAAGGACCAGTGGAAGGACTTCGAGGAGATGCGCCTTACGGGCAACGAGATTGAAAAGACCGGTGAGGATACCTACACAATCGACAGGGGGACCTTCACTACCTGTACCGCCGACACCCCCGCATGGAAGCTTAGCGGCACCGACCTCCATGTAACGCTGGACGATGCGGTGACGGCCCGGAACGCCACCTTTTATCTACGTGACGTGCCGGTTCTCTATTTTCCCTACGTAAAATACCCCCTGGAGCGCCGGACCGGCTTTCTGATTCCCCTCTTCGGAATCGGCTCCCGGGAAGGGTTTAAGATGTATAACCGGTTCTTCTGGGCCATCTCCGACAGCCAGGATGCCACCTTTGGCCTTGATTACCGGGCGCTTGAAGGGGTGGAGCTGGGGCTCGACTATCGTTATGTGCTGGGGGCTGACTCCCGAGGGGAGTTGAAGCATCGCTATTTCAGGGGGTGGGAGAACGACAAGGACAAGGGGGATGAACAGGACAGCGATCGGAGCATGAATCGTTATTCCCTTGACTACAACCTGATCCACCGGTTTACACCGACGCTGACGGGAAAGGCCGATTTTCACTATCTTAAAGAGAACAATTACTATCGGGATTACAGCGACCAGACAGAGCAGCGGATTCAGCGCTATACCGAGTCAAATGTCTTCCTGACCCAGAGCTGGGAGCGGAGCACACTGGTGGGGCTTATCCAGTATCAGGACAACCTGACGGAGGGCAACAACTCCTCCACCCTTCAGAGATTGCCGGAGGTCCGCTACACAATGAACCGGACCCGCATAGGAGAGTCGCCCTGGTTCTATTATTTCGACGCGTCGGCGACCCGCTTCTACCGGAGGGAAGGGATGGACGGCAGCCGTCTTGACCTCTACCCCCGCATGATCGGGGACTATGACCTTGGTTACGGCTTTATCCTGAGTCCGCGGGTCGGGTTCAGGGAGACGATGTACAACCGGAAATGGGACAGGCAGGCAGGTTCTGCCCGTAACGAAGCGACAACTCGCGAGGTCCCCGAGGCGGGAGTCTCCCTCAACGTGAAACTGGCAAAGGTATATCAGGCCAACGGCTTCTGGGGGATGGACGCGATCCGTCACCAGGTTGAGCCGGGGCTCGACTACAGCCACGTTCCTTATATACACCACCAGCGCAAGATACCTCAGTTCGATGCGGTCGATTCCATAGGTGAGCGGGACCACCTTACCTGGTCGCTGACCAACCGCCTCATCGGTAAATACAGCGTCGGCGAGCAGACGGTGAAGCAGGAGCTGATGGTCTTCACCCTTTCCCAGAGCTTTAACGTGGAAGAGGCCAAGAGAAGGGAGCGGGGCGTCAACCGTCGGCCCTTCGGTACCATTGCAGGAGACCTCTCCGTCTGGCTCAACAACTATGTAAATCTCAGGCACAAGGCCACCTATGACCCCGATGCGGGGAACATGTCACATTATGATACCGACCTGAGCATGAACCCGAACAGCCCCTGGTTCTTTATAGTGGGGCACCGCTATACGCGGCAGAGCGCCATCAATTTCATTAAGGCCAGCGCGGGATACCGGTTTAACAAGAACTGGGCGGTGGCGGGCAACATCTGGTACGATCAGGAGAAGTCGAAGGTCCGCGAGCAGGACTTCACTCTGAGCTACTCGGGGCAGTGCTGGGGGATCAGCCTTCATTATATAGAGAAGGCGGGTGAAGACGCTCCCGACATGGTGAGAAAGCGGGAGACGCAGTATCTTTTCACCATCGACTTCAAGGGGCTTACTTCACTGGAGTTCTGACGGAACACTCCCCTGGGTCGAGATCGTCACGGTTGTTGTCCGGGAGCGGAGCAGTGGAGACATACCATATAAAGGTCAAGGACCTTGCCGAAGATGCCCGACCAAGGGAGAAGCTGGTCCGCAACGGGCCCGATGCCCTCAGCGACGGGGAGCTTCTGGCTGTCGTGCTTAATACCGGCGTAAAGGGCGAAGGGGTCCTGGAGCTGTCCGGCCGCATACTGAGGGACTACGGCTCAAGAGGCATCGCCTCGGAGCGGGATGTGCGGCGCCTGAGGGAGCTACTCGATATCCCGGAGGTCAAGGCCTGCCAGATAATTGCCTGTCTCGAGCTGGGCAGGAGATTTTTCAACGGCTCCGCCGCTGGTGAGGCGATCAAGGGGCCTGCCGACGCTTACCGCTATGTCTCCGAAATGGGGCGTCTCAAGAAAGAAGAGTTCAGGGCCCTCTACCTTGACGTGCGACACCGGGTGCTGCATCAGGAGGTGGTTTCTGTCGGCTCTCTCACCGGCAGTCTTGTGCACCCCCGGGAAGTCTTCCGGCCGGCAGTTCATTACGGGGCCGCCGCGGTACTGGTCGCCCATAACCACCCATCGGGCGATACGACGCCCAGTCAGGAAGATATCTCCATCACCCGTCAACTGGACGAATCGGGCAGGCTCCTTGGCGTCGAGCTCCTCGATCATCTCATCATAGTCGGCGGCGCCTATGTGAGCCTCAAGGAATCGGGGCTGCTGTGAGGCGGACGTGGCGAACCGCAGTCGTTGCCGCTGCCATTGCTCTTGCAGGCTGCGCCTCGGTCGAGAAACCTGCCAGTGGTATTCCCTATCTCGAACCCGCCCGTGTCCCGATTACCTCCTTTAGGATAACGGGTAATGAATACCGGTTCGAGAAAGAAGGGTTGGTGGTCGTTGCAGCCTACCTGAGTGAAAAGGGCCTTGATGACTATTACAGCGGCCAGGGATTGACGAACCCCTTTACTGTCCTTTATCCGTTTTTGCGACCCACCGTTTTTGTCGTGCGCATCGAGAACCATACTAAAAAGATGGTCTACCTGAACCCTTCAATGTCAGGCATGGTGGACAATAACGGCAAGCCCTACGTCAATCGCGATTTAACCGACTTCTATCCCTATCTTGGTGATGATGAGGAGCGAAGGGCAAGGATGGGGGCGCTTCAGGTCACTCTTTACGACACCCAGCTGAAGCTGTCGCCGGGGAATGCGTCGGAGAGGCTGCTTGCCTTCGATGCCATGGGGGGTGAACTGAAAGGGGTCAAGCTGATACTGCGCGACCTTTATGTCGGCGACCTGCCGCTGGATATCCCGTTTGCCTTTGATTGCAGATACCGCTGAACTGTAGTGCACCTCTTTTGACGGACGAACCTGTATTGGAGTTGAAGGCGCGCCAACAGATGCTTTGCGGGGTGATAGCAGGTAAAGAGGGATCGGGAAAGATGTGTCGTTGATAAATTATTTAAAATATCTGTTGACACTAAAAAATGGCCATGGTATAACCCTGCCTCCTTTCGAGGAATACCACTCTTCGGCGCCGCGCAGCGGCTGAAAATAAGCTGAAGAAAATAGGTTGACACAATCGGCAACCGTGTGGTACAAATCGCTCCCCTTTTGAGGAATACCTGAAACGCAGGCTCCTGAAAAAATGGGTTGACAAAAGAAGCGGCGAATGATACTTTAATCGTTCCGCGATTGATCGGGTGCGCCTGTCAAATTAAAGGCGGGTCGCTGGGTCTTGGTCTTTGAAAACTAAATAGGTGAAGTGCTTGGTAGATGGAGTCCTTTAGTAAATTCCATTTGAAACAAGCTAAGCTTGGATTCAAAATTCTTTGAAATATTTTTGGAGAGTTTGATCCTGGCTCAGAACGAACGCTGGCGGCGTGCTTAACACATGCAAGTCGCACGGGAAAGTCCTTCGGGATGAGTATAGTGGCGCACGGGTGAGTAACACGTGGGTAATCTGCCCTTAAGTGGGGAATAACATGCTGAAAGGCGTGCTAATACCGCATGAAAGAGGGGGGGCGTAAGCCATTCCCTTTTAAAGATGGCCTCTGCTTGCAAGCTATCGCTTAAGGATGAGCCCGCGGCCCATTAGCTAGTTGGTAGGGTAATGGCCTACCAAGGCGATGATGGGTAGCCGACCTGAGAGGGTGATCGGCCACACTGGAACTGAGACACGGTCCAGACTCCTACGGGAGGCAGCAGTGGGGAATTTTGCGCAATGGGGGAAACCCTGACGCAGCAACGCCGCGTGAGTGATGAAGGCCTTCGGGTTGTAAAGCTCTTTCGACTGGAAAGAAACTCTTCGGTGCTAATACCACCGAGGATTGACGGTACCAGTATAAGAAGCCACGGCTAACTCTGTGCCAGCAGCCGCGGTAAGACAGAGGTGGCAAGCGTTGTTCGGAATTATTGGGCGTAAAGGGCGTGTAGGCGGTTTTGTAAGTCGGGCGTGCAATCCCATGGCTTAACCATGGAACTGCGTTCGATACTGCATGACTTGAGTGCAGGAGAGGAGGGTGGAATTCCCAGTGTAGAGGTGAAATTCGTAGATATTGGGAGGAACACCGGTGGCGAAGGCGGCCCTCTGGACTGTAACTGACGCTAAAGCGCGAAAGCGTGGGGAGCAAACAGGATTAGATACCCTGGTAGTCCACGCTGTAAACGATGGATACTAGGTGTGGGAGGTATCGACCCCTTCCGTGCCGCAGCTAACGCATTAAGTATCCCGCCTGGGGAGTACGGCCGCAAGGTTGAAACTCAAAGGAATTGACGGGGGCCCGCACAAGCGGTGGAGTATGTGGTTTAATTCGACGCAACGCGAAGAACCTTACCCAGGCTGGACATGCAGGTAGTAGAAGGGTGAAAGCCTAACGAGGTAGCAAT
>JAOUDF010000218.1 GCA_029859385.1 Nitrospirota bacterium | reverse complement strand
CGGAGACCAAGATCGTGGTGACCATGAACGCCCGGGAGCTTTCCCATTTCCTGCGCGTCCGCTGCTGTAACCGGGCCCAGTGGGAGATCCGGGCGGTGGCGCTTCAGATGCTCAAAGAAGTGAAGAAAGTGGCGCCGATCCTGTTCAGGGATGCGGGGCCCGGATGTGTGACAGGGCCGTGCCCGGAAGGGGAGATGACCTGCGGCAAGCTCAAGGAAGTCCGTAAATTCTACAAGGAGCTGAAGGTATAATGTCGTTTAATATAGCGGTCGCAGGAAAAGGCGGCACAGGAAAGACAAGTATCTCCGGCATGCTCATCCGGTATCTGCTGGAGAAGAAGAGCGGACCGGTACTGGCGGTTGATGCCGACGCCAACTCGAACCTTCCCGACGTTCTGGGTGTGGATGCGGAGGTAACCATCGGCAAGCTTCGCGAGGGCACCAAGCATGCCCATGCCGGTGGCGCCGCGGGGACGCCGCAGCAGGAAACCCTCGAGATGCAGATATCCCAGGCCCTCATCGAGGCCAAGGGGTTCGACCTCCTGGTCATGGGTCGTTCCGAGGGGCCGGGCTGCTACTGCTTCCCGAACCATATCATCCGCCGTCTTATGCACAAGCTTTCGGAGAACTATCCCTACGTGGTCATGGACAACGAGGCGGGCCTGGAGCACCTGTCGCGCCGGACGTCGGAAGACACCGACCTGCTGCTCATCATCAGCGACTCGTCGGTACGCGGCCTCAAGACGGCCAAGACGGTGAAGGACCTCATTGCCGAGCTGGAGCTGCGGGTAGGCAGGATCGGCCTCATCGTGAACCGGCTGCAGGGAGAGCTGGCGCCGGAAAGCAAGGCGATCATCGAAAGCATGGGCATCCCGCTTCTGGGCACCATCCCGTCGGATGACCTCATATTCAAGTACGATACGGAAGGCAAGCCGCTCTTCCAGCTGCCCGCTGAATCGGTGGCGCTGAACGCGGCGTTTGGCATATTCGAGAGTCTCAACATCCCATAAACGCGAAAGGCCCCACTTAGGACAGGGGTACAGGAAAGGAGAAAGAGGGAATGATCATCGTAGGTGAAAGAATCAGCGTTATTGCAAAGAGGGTCCGGGAGGCGCTCATCAAGAGGGATCCCGAACCGCTCAAGGAGCTGGCCATCCAGCAGGTGCAGGCCGGGGCCCACTATGTTGACCTCTCCATCGGTCCGGCCGAGGACGATGGAGAAGAGCTGATGGACTGGGGAGTCAAGGTGATCCAGTCGGTCGTGCAGGCGCCCATCTGTCTCGACACCACCAACCCCAAGGCTATGCGGGCGGGCCTCAAAGCCCACAACAACACCTGGGGCATGCCCCTCATCAACTCCGCCTCCGGCGAGCAGGAGCGCCTCAACACCATGATGCCCCTGGCCGGTGAGTTCGGTGCCGAGATCATCGCCCTCACGCTCAACGAGCGCGGCATCCCGGCCATGGCTGAAGACCGTTGCGTCATCGCCGCCGAGATCATGGGCAAGGCCCTCGAGTGCGGCGTCCCCATGGAGAACATCTGGTTCGACCCGCTCATCCTCCCCGTTGCCTACCAGCAGGACAAGTGCAAGGAGTCGATCCGGGCCATCAAGATGTTCCAGGAGCTCAACGACCCGCCGATGAAGACCATCGTCGGCCTTACCAACATCTGTCAGGGTGCTCCCAAGGAGCTCAAGCCGCTCATCATCAGGACATTCCTGACCCTGCTCATGTACGAAGGGCTGTACGCGGCCATCGCCGACCCCAACGACAAGGAGCTGATGGCGGTCATCAAGACCACCGACGTACTGATGGAGAAGAAGCTCTACGCCCATTCGTACCTGGAGATGTAGCCGATCCTTGAGAGGGACTGTGAAATTTCAGAATTGGGGCCTTAATTAAAGGAGGACACGCAATGGCCTTTGTGGTACCGAAAGAGACATACAGCGGAAAGATATATGAAGTAACGATCGGCAAGGGCGACAAGGCAGTCACCGTTGGCGGCGAGAACACCCTTCCCTTCCTTACTTTCGAAGGTGAAGTGCCCAACCGCCCCGCGATTGCCTACGAAATCCAGGACATCGCCCCCGATGACTGGCCCGCGACCGTGGCCAACGTGTACAAGGAGGTTTCCTCCAACCCCGTTACCTGGGCGAAGTTCTGCCAGGACACCCTCGGCGCGAAGGCGATTGCGCTGAGGCTCATCGGTACCCATCCCGACCGCGGCGATGCCTCCCCCGAGGCCGCGGCCAAGGTCGTCGCCGACGTGCTGGCCGCCATCAGCGTGCCGCTCATCATCCTGGGCAGCAACCATATAGAAAAGGACGGCCCGGTCCTCAAGGCGGCGGCGGAAGCGGCCAAGGACTCCGGTGCGGTGCTGGGCAAGGCGCAGCAGGAGAACTACAAGACCATCGTGGCGGCAGCGGCTGCCAATAACCTGAGGCTGGTCTGCATGTCCCAGCTCGACGTCAACCTGGCCAAGCAGCTCAACATCCTCACCACCCAGATGGGCTTCGACAAGGAGAAGATCCTCATGGACCCCATGTCGTCGGCCCTCGGGTACGGCATCGAATACACCTACTCCGTCATGGAGCGTATCCGCCTGGCGGCGCTTCAGACCAACGACCCCATGATGCAGACCCCCATGATTGCCGACATCGGCGCCAACGTCTGGAAGGCCAAGGAAACGGCCGCCGACATCGCCGAGTGGGGCGACGTGGCCCAGCGTGGCATCACGTGGGAGGCAACCACCGGCGTAAGCATGCTCCTCGCCGGCGCGGAGCTTCTGGTCATGCGGCACCCCGAAGCGGTGGCCGTGGTGGAGAGAACCATTGATGAATTGATGCAGTAAAGGAGACTGAAATATGGCACTTTCCGGTGTAGAGATATTCAAGCTGCTTCCAAAGACCAACTGTAAGGAGTGCGGTGTTCCCACCTGTCTCGCCTTCGCCATGAAGCTGGCTGCCAAGCAGGCGAGCCTTGACCAGTGCCCCTACGCCTCCGACGAGGCGAAGAAGGTCCTGGGCGCCGCCGCTGAGCCGCCGATCCGCGTTGTGACCATCGGTACCGGCGACAACGCCGTCAAGATGGGCGACGAAGTGGTGCTGTTCCGTCATGACAAGAAGTTCTTCAACCCCACGGCTATTGCCCTGGCGGTAAACGATGACGACGCAAATATTGACGCAAAGGTAGCAGCGGTCAAGAACTCGGTGATCGAGCGCGTTGGCCAGTTTCTGCGGGTAAACGCCATCACCGTCATCGACAAGTCCGGCGATGCCGCCAAGTTCGCGGCAGTCGTTGCCAAGGTCGTGGCGGCCGATATCCCGGTCATCCTCCATACCAAGAACGCGGCGGTGGCTGAAGCCGGCGTCAAGAGCGCGGCGGGCAAGAAGCCGATGATCTACGCCGCCGATGAGTCCAATGCCGAAGCCATGGCGGGTGTTGCCAAGGCTGGCGGTGCCTCGCTGGCCATCACGGCCAAGGGACTCGATGCCCTTACCGCCCTCTCCGAGAAGGTGAAGGGGCTGGGCGTGGACGACATCGTCCTCGATTCCGGCGCCAGGACGGCCAAGGAGATGATCCACGACTACACCATGATCCGTCGGGCCGCGGCCAAGAAGAACTTCAAGCCCCTCGGCTACCCCGTCATCGGTTTCGCCTGCCGCGACAACGCCCAGGCCGAGACGGCCATCACTGCAGTCGGCATTATGAAGTATGCCTCCCTCGTGGTGGTGAACAGCATCGAGAAGTGGCAGAACATCGCCCTCTTCACCCTGCGCCAGAACATCTTCACCGACCCGCAGGTGCCGATGCAGGTGGAAGAGAAGATCTACAAGATCGGCGAACCCGATGCAAATTCGCCGCTGATGATCACCACCAACTTCTCGCTGACCTACTTCATCGTGGCGGGAGAGGTGGAGAACAGCAAGGTGCCCTGCTGGCTGGCCATCATGAACAACGAAGGCCTGTCGGTTCTTACGGCATGGGCCGCAGGCAAGTTCACCGCGGGAAATATCGCCAAATTCATCAATGAGATAGGCGCCGACAAGGTGGTGGGCCACAAGGAGCTGATCATCCCTGGCTATGTCTCCGTTCTCAGCGGCTCCCTCGAGGATAAGCTGGGCGGCGGCTGGAAGGTGGTCGTTGGCCCCCGCGAGGCGAACCAGCTGCCTGCGTTCCTCAAGCAGAAGGTAGCAGCATAGTCTTTTAATAAGCATGGTTCACAATAGAAAGCGGCAGAAACACCCTGTGAGGTCTGTTTCTGCCGCTTCGATTTTTC
>JAOUDF010000217.1 GCA_029859385.1 Nitrospirota bacterium | reverse complement strand
CCGTCTACTGTTTCCTGGCGGCGGGAGTGCCGGTCTGGCTTCTCCTCCAGCCGCGGGACCTTATCAACTCCTTCGTGCTCTATCTTGGAATAGTGGCGCTGCTGGCGGCAACCATTGGCGGCGGGATGGCGGGGGTCACCATGAATTTTCCCCCCCTCTCCCTTGAGACGGGTACTGAAAAGCTCGGCATGATCTGGCCTTTCCTGTTTATTACCGTCGCGTGTGGCGCCATATCGGGGTTTCATTCCATGGTGACCGGCGGGACGGTGGCAAAACAGGTGTCGCGGGAGTCGCACGCCCGCACAATAGGTTACGGCGGCATGCTGCTTGAATCGCTCCTGGCGGTGACGGTAGTCGTGGCCGTGGGCGGCGGGTTGCAGTATGCAGGCTACCTCGATATCGTGTTCCCGGCCGAAGGCAAATCGAACCCGATCCTGGCCTTTTCCCTGGGCATGGGGACCCTTCTCAATCACGCCCTGGGTATTTCCGCCGCGGCAGGGACTATCTTCGGCATCCTCATGGTGGAAGGGTTTGTCATCACCACGCTGGATGCGGCGGTGCGGCTTAACCGTTACCTCCTCGAAGAACTCTGGTCGCTCGTTTTTGTCGATCCCCCGGCCCTGATGAAGTCGTACTACTTTAATGCCGGACTTTCGGTTATCCTTATGTTCTATCTGGCGTACAGCCAGAAGTTTCTGGCACTGTGGCCCATATTCGGCGCAGGAAACCAGCTGCTGGCCACCCTTACCCTTATCGCGGTAAGTCTCTGGCTGGTCTATCGGGGGCGGGCTGCCTGGTTTACCATAGTGCCCGCAATCTTCATGATGGCGACGACCCTGACCGCCCTCTACCGGCTGCTGGTCGACAAATATCTCCCGTCGGGGAATATGGCCCTGGTAGCGGCGGATGCGTGCCTCATGTTTCTTGCGGTTGGAGTTATCGTTTTGTCGGTGAGGCGCTGGACTGAAATAAGGCGAGAGCAGGCTGCCGCCCCGAGGGCGATGGCGGTTGAGCGAGTGGAGGATTGAGGATTAATGAGCGACGACAGACGGTATTATCTGTACATCATCTCCGACGGCACCGGTGAGACGGCCGAGCGGGTGGTGCGGGCGGCCCTTCTCCAGTTTCGGCACAGGAACGTGGCGCTGAAGCGGATACCGAACATCCGTACCGAAGAGCAGATGGCGCAGGTCCTGGGCGAGGCGGCGGAAAAGAAGGCCATGGTGGCTTACACCATCGTTTCTTCCGAGCGCCGGGAGATCTTTATTCACGAGGCTGAGCGCCTCGCCATCCCCACCGTGGACGTAATCGGCCCGACCATGTTCACCCTGTCCGAATTCTTCGAGACATCGCCGGAGGAAAAGCCCGGTCTCTTCCCCGAGATCGACGAGGACTACTTCAGCCGCATCGACGCCATGAACTTTGCCGTAAAGCATGACGACGGGCAGGGTCTCCGCGGCCTGGGCAAAGCCGACATCGTCATCGTTGGGCCGTCCCGGACCTCGAAGACCCCCACCAGTGTCTATCTCGCCCAGAAAGGGTGGTGGGTGGCCAATGTCCCGCTGGTAAAGGAGCTCGACCCGCCCATCGAGCTGTTCGAGCTGGACCAGTCCAGGATTGTCGCCCTCATGATCGATGCCGAGCGTCTTTCCCGCTACCGGGCATCGCGGATTGCCCAGATGAAGTCGCCGCAGGCATCCTCATACGCCGAGCTTTGCAATGTCGCCCAGGAGATAGAGTGGGCCAGAGACCTGTACCGCAAAAATCCCCAGTGGTATGTCATCGACATCAGTGGAAAGGCGGTAGAGGAAGTGGCCGGAGAGATTGTTACCGTGATGAACCGCCGGGGGATACGATAGCATGCTGATCCGCATCCATCCGGTAAACCCGCAGCCGCGTCTGATAAAACAGGTGGCCGAGATTCTGAGGAACGACGGCGTCATCGCCTATCCCACCGATACGATTTACGGTATCGGGTGCAGTATTTACAGCAAGAAGGGGATCGACCGGATATACGAACTGAAAGGGCGGGACCGCAAGAAGCCGATGAGCTTCATCTGCGCCGATCTTTCGGACATTGCGCGCTATGCCATTGTGGGCAACTATGCTTACCGGACCATGAAGCGCCTGCTGCCGGGGCCGTATACCTTTGTTCTGCGGGCTACCAAGGAGGTGCCGCGCGTCATGCAGAACCGTCAGCAGCAGGTCGGGATAAGGGTCCCCGACAGCCCCATCTGTCTTGCCCTGGTGCGGGAGCTGGGCCACCCCATCGTTACCACCAGCGCCAACCTCTCGGGAGCCGAGCCGATGGTCGACCCGGAGGTCATCGAGCATCAGTGGGGGAAACTGCTCGATGTGGTCATCGACGGCGATATTCTGGGGGGGGAGCCCTCCAGTGTGGTGGAGATCGGGGATGAGTCGGCTGTCGTGCTGCGCAGGGGCAGGGGGGACGTCTCCCTGTTTGAGGAGGCGCCATGACCGCCTGTTTTTCCTGTGGCAAAGGGTTGACCATCGAAGGGAAGGTTACCCGAAAAGAGCTCTGTCCCCACTGCAAGGCGCCTCTTCGCGTCTGCCGGAACTGCCGGTTTTATGACCGCTCTGCTCACAACAGCTGCCGGGAACCGGCGGCGGAATGGGTACGGGACAAGGAAAAAGAAAACTTCTGCGATTTTTTTCAGCTCGCGGATAAGCCCTCTGCCGGCGGGGATGAAGCGGAAAAGGCGCGAGAGGCGCTGAAAAAGCTTTTCGGCTAGAGGAGACCGGTTGATGGGGTTAAGAGGAGTATGCATTCTGTTGTCGGCGGTATCTCTCGCGATGCTGGCGGCTTGTTCCCAGCCCCGGCAGGAGCCTTATCCGGTCGAGAACATAGTGTATACTGAAACAGGGAGCATGATGCCGGTACCATTCAGTCACCGGTCGCATCTGGCAAAAGGGGCTGCCTGTCAGGATTGCCATCCCGTCATCTTCGAGATGCGACAAGGGATGGCCGACGCTACGAAAAGACTTAATATGAAGACTATCTATGAAGGGGATTACTGCGGTGTTTGCCACAACGGTAAGAAGGCCTTTGGGTTGGAAAAATGCAGTGGTTGCCATTTGGGCGGGCATATGTGACTGTTCCGGGTCTATCGAGCTTCAGGTAGTCGGGGGTGGCCGTTAAGAAAGGAGGGATTCCATGGGTGTGAAATCAGTGGGTGAAAAATACCGGTGCGAGAAATGCGGCAATGAGGTAGTGGTCACCAGGGCAGGCGGAGGAACGCTGGTCTGCTGCGGTGAGGATATGAAAAAAGTAGAGGGCTGACGAAGCGGTCAGGGTGGCCTCGCGTCCAGCTTCCCCTCCCGGGTGAACGTGCCTGCCGGTATCGGCAAGGTGCGTTCACCCTTTTTTGTCCGTCTCCATCATTACCATCTCCCATGCGCCCTGCTCCAGGTCGTGTCTGATCGTGTATCGGTTGTCATCGTCGGCCATAACCCTGAAATAGGCATGGTTAGCCCCATACCAGCGGTCGATGATCCTCGCGACCTTGAAAACCCGGCCTTTCAGTGTAAACGATACCGGCCTCTCGTCCGCCTTATAGCCCGCGTATGTTTCTACCTTAAGCATTATCCCGCCCACTTCTCCTCCTTGAATTTTCTGCCTTCAGAACTTATAGCACGGCGTTTATTGGGCAATCAGGACAGAATCAGGCCTGTTTTTCTTATGCGGGCGATGATGTTTCTTTATGGAATTATAAAAATTTCTAATTTGAAACATTTTTGGGATATTGTAACAAAAATGGTAAATACCTGAATTGTCAAATGGTTACCGTTGTTATGTTTTATATGTGAAACATTGCTGTCCAGGGTCGTCGTTCCGGTTTTATTGCTAAAATAGTTAATAATATCAATCGGTTGTCTGGTTGTTTGGTTTTCTGGCACGCCCCTTGAAATAGTAACGAGTCAAGAAGGCAATGTGAAACAAACCAGAACCTAACTGATAACAACCAAACCTGGAGGTGGAAAATGAAAAAGATCAATTCGATAGTGCTGGCAGGTCTTATGACAGTGGTCGCGGCGGGGACAGGTTTTGCGGCTGAGTATGTGAATGTAATCACGAAGGACCGCTTTGAGGCGGCCCTGGTAGACCAGAGCCAGTGGGCTTCCTATAAGAATGTTGTTACCCGCGACGGCTTTGAACTGGCCCTTGCCGACCAGACCGAGTTCGGGACCTACAAGAACGTGATGGACGCTGACACCTTCGAGGCGGCCCTGGTGGACCAGAGCCAGTGGGCTTCCTACAAGAATGTT
>JAOUDF010000216.1 GCA_029859385.1 Nitrospirota bacterium | reverse complement strand
GAAACTTAAAGAAACTGCGGCAAAGGTAAAGAACCGGATAACGAAAAACTACAAGACAGGCAAGAAAACCAACTGCCTGGCTACAGTGGTAATTTGTGCTCTTGACAGGGGTATCCTAATGGGTGACTCGTTGTTTCCTGGCAAGACTTACTCATTGAAGCCAGACTAGCGAGCGCTATTTCTCAAGTTGCCCCGGATCGAAGGACTTCTCGTCTGTGCGATTCCGAGCACACAAACACTGATCAAACAGGATTCTCGGCCACAGCCAAGACGAGCTATGGCGGTAACACAGGGTGGTCGATATAATCATAGCGACTACTTTTACACCTGTCTGCTTGACGGGGAAGCGTACGGGAGATGCCAGGTGCAATACCGGAGAGAAATTGACGGACTTCGCGCAGTTGCAATATTGCCTGTTATTTTGTTCCATGGAGGCATTGTTGGATTTAGTGGAGGATATGTCGGCGTCGATGTGTTCTTCGTTATCAGTGGCTACTTGATCACATCTATTATTTTAGAAGAAATAAAGAAAGATCAGTTTTCAATTATTGGCTTCTATGAGCGTCGGGCCAGGAGAATTCTCCCCGCCCTTTGTGCAGTCGTATTATTTACTACAATAGCAGCCTTCTTGCTACTACCCGCCGACGCATTAAAATCGTATTCTCAAAGCCTTGTATCAGTTGCATCTTTCTCTTCAAATATCTTTTTTTACATGACGAGCGGCTATTTTTCTGGTGCTTCAGAAAAAAAACCGTTGCTTCACACGTGGAGCCTGGCCGTTGAAGAGCAGTATTATCTGATTTTCCCTGTCCTGATAATAGCACTCTGGTTTCTTGGCAAGAAGCGTATCACGCTCGTAATCGCACTGATATCTGTCGCGTCCCTATCTTTTTCACAATATTTATCCCAAATAAATGCAGTAGACGCAAATTTCTATCTAATTTTCAGCCGGGCATGGGAATTATTGTCGGGCTCCTTGATTGCTTTTTTAAAGCCGCACTCGCAAACCATGAAGAAACGAGAAAAAGAGAGCGCCGGGATTGCTGGATTACTATTAATATTTTATTCCATACTATTTTTTGACAACAAAACTCCATTTCCCAGCTTATATGCCCTCATTCCCGTAATGGGAGCTGTTGCAATTATTGCTTTTACCGATGCCGATACATACATCGGACGCTTTCTTGGCAATAAAATCTTCGTTGGCATTGGGTTAATCTCGTACTCTCTGTACTTGTGGCATCAGCCATTATTTGCATTTCTTCGTTTGAAGACAATTGGAGAACCCGAGCCCAAGATATTCATGGCAGCCATTATTACAACATTTCTATTGGCATATTTGAGCTACAGGTTCGTAGAAAAACCGTTCAGAAACAGGGTGACCGTCTCAAAAGCGTCTATTTTCCGCTACTCAGGATTGTCACTTGCAGTCATGTTATTAGTTGGCTTGTCGGGGCATATAGGCAACGGCTTTGAAAAACGTTTTGCAGGCAATGAATATGTCGAAACCATTGAGTTCAGCCCAAAAAGAGATGAGTGTCATACCAGTGGTAATAACTACCTGAAACCATCTGAATCGTGCAGATATTTTGGAACCAACGTAACCTGGGCTGCTTTTGGGGACAGCCATATTGTCGAGCCCGGTTTTGCTCTGGCAAAGCTGCTTGAGAAGGATGGCACCGGCTTGTTGCATCTTACTTTCAGCGGATGCCCCCCTGCATTATTATTTGATGCCAAGCGTCCTGGTTGTTCCCAGTGGATCAAGGAATCTCTAACATATCTCGAAAATAACGAATCCATCGAGAATGTATTGTTAGGGTTTCGGTATAGTATCTATTTCAAGACTGAACTACCCGAGCTGCCGCATAAGTCTGCGCGAAAGTATGTGATGACTAAATCTGCCGACAACTCAGGAAACGCTGTACTGGAAAGCTTTCAGGAGACTTACTGGAAGAGTCTGTCGGAGATCATTGAGCGTCTACTGAAAGCTGGCAAGAACGTTTATTTGCTCTACCCAATCCCGGAATTGCCAGTTCATATAGGCAGCGCAATAACGCCGTTTTCGGTATTCAGTGATAAACCAATCATAGATATCGAGAGATCAATCTCTTCACAGCAGTATTTCAACCAAAATGGTTTCATACTAAACAAACTCAACACCCTACACTACGGAAACAAACTATATGCGATAAAACCATTTGATATACTGGGTAACGGTGAATATAGTCCCGCCGTTAGTAATAACAGGGCTCTTTACTTCGATGACAATCACCTGAGCATTTCTGGAGCCAATTTACTAATTATGAACAGTGTTGTTGCAGATCACAGAAGAAACAAACCAACAACAGACCCCAACTACTGATTTCTGCGCAGTCCGGTAGGCTGGGCAAAAAAGAGAAGGGGGCCCAAAGGCCCCCTTCTCTTTTTGCAGTCTGCCGGTCGGCGCCTACCGCACTCTTTCCACCAGCAACGAAATCCCCTGCCCTCCGCCGATGCAGAGCGACGCAAGGCCGAGGTTTGAATTCTTCCGCACCATCTCGTAGAGCAGTGTCACCAGTATCCTCGTGCCGCTGGCGCCCACGGGGTGCCCAAGGGCAATGGCGCCGCCATTGACGTTGACCTTGTTCATGTCCCACTTCATGGCCCGGTGCACCTGAATCGACTGCACGGCAAAGGCCTCGTTGACCTCGATGAGGTCCAGGTCGTTGACGGTGCATTTGGCCTTGGCCAGCAGCGCCTCGGAGGCGTTGATGGGACCAAGCCCCATGTAGGCGGGGTCGAGCCCTGCGGAGGCGGAGGCCTTTATCCTGAAGGCCCACGCCGGTTTCATGGCCTTCATCTTTTCTTCGGACACTACGAGCACGGCGGCGGCGCCGTCGTTGATGCCCGACGCGTTACCGGCGGTGACACTCCCGTCCTTCTTGAAGGCGGCCCGTAGCTTGGCCAGCGACTCCGCGGTGGTGCCGGCACGGGGAAACTCGTCGGTATCGAATATCTTGTCCTCGCCCTTGGACTGCTTGATGGCGACGGGGACTATCTCGTCCTTGAATTTTCCGTCCTTGATCGCCTTTTCGGCCTTCTTCTGCGAGGCGGCGGCGAACTCGTCCTGTTCCTGCCGCGAAATGCCGTACTTCTCCGCGATGTTCTCGGCGGTGTTCCCCATGTGGCAGTCGTAGAACTTGTCCCAGAGGGCGTCGCTGATAATGGTGTCGACAGTCTCGCCGTGCCCGAGCCGCTGGCCCCAGCGCATCGACCTCAGCACATACGGTGCGCCGGTCATATGCTCCATGCCGCCCGCAATGACAATGTTCGCCTCGCCCGCCGCAATGGCATTGGCGGCGAGGGCCACGGTCTTGAGCCCCGAACCGCAGACCTTGTTCACGGTAAATGACGGGACGGCATGGGGGATGCCCGCCTTTACGGAGGCCTGCCGGGCCGGGTTCTGGCCGAGGCCCGCCTGGATGACGTTCCCCATGATTATTTCGTTAACCCCGTTTACATCAACGGAGGTCCGCGCCACCAGTTCCTTTATGACCGCGGCGCCGAGGTCGATGGCGTTGACCGACGCCAGGGAGCCCTCGAATTTGCCGATCGCTGTTCGTACTCCGCCTACTATGTATGCACTCATGAGATTCCTCCAAATAACTTCCCCCTTGGGAAAAGGGGGATTGAGGGGGATTTTTCCAGAAAATGACTTTTTCAAATCCCCCTTGCCCCCTTTGCTAAAGGGGGACTAATTATGGATAAATTCTTATATCCTCATCCCGCCGTCCACCTCGACGATCCTTCCGGTGAAGAAGTCGTTCTCGATGATGAACCGGACCGTCTTCGAAATCTCTTCCATGTCGCCAAGCCTGCCCGCCGGGATGTTCTTGATGATCTTTTCCAGCACCTCGGGGTTGATCTTGGCGACCATCTCGGTGTTGATGTAGCCGGGGGCGATGCAGCCTACCCGGATGCCGTAGCGGGCAAGCTCCTTCGACCAGGTGACAGTCATGGCGTCGACCGCTGCCTTGGTGGCGGAGTAGTTGGTCTGCCCCAGGTTCCCCGACCGGCTGATGGACGAGATGTTGACGATGACGCCCTTTACGCCGTGTTTCACCATCTGATAGGCCGCCTCGCGGGCGCAGAGGAAGACGCCGGTGAGGTTGACGTGCATCACCTTCTCCCAGTTGGACATGGGGAACTTGGTGATATCTTCGCCCTTCTGCTTGATGAACAGGGCATCGGCCGTGATACCGGCGTTATTGACCAGCACCGCCGGGGCGCCGTTGGCCTTGGTGTACTCCTCGAAGAAC
>JAOUDF010000215.1 GCA_029859385.1 Nitrospirota bacterium | reverse complement strand
GAAGGGTCGCTAGTACTGAGCCGGATAGAGGACACCGTCTTTTCGCCGGCCTCGGTGGCGCACGGGGTTAAAAAGGTAAGCACTGAGGAGCATGCCGACGAGCATGCGGATGACCACGCGCATTCGCACGAAGTATCGCACAGCGGCAAAGGGTATGGAGTATGGATCGCCGCTGCCGTTGGCCTCGTTATCGGGATATTTGTAGTTGTTTTTACCGGAAAGGCCCCAAAGGTGGCGACGGCCCCTGCGCCTTTGCACGCCCCTGAAAAACAGGCCGTTGCTCCACCGGCTCACGAAGCCGTCGTTGCCAAGCCGGTAGCGGAAAGCGTTACCCAGGCGGCGCCTCCATCTGCGCAGGAACTGCACCTGAAGCATCCGGAAGAGAAGACGAAACCACGTCATACCGAGGCCCCGAAAACCGAGCCGTCCGCCCGGTCCGCGGCTGCCCCGGAGAAGGTCTCCCCTGCACCGGCAAAGGCCGCCCCGGTTGTAGCCAAGGCAAAAGAGACCAGGAAAAAGGTCGCCGAGGCGACGCCAAAGCCTCGTGAGGCCAGGCCGGTTGAGGCTAAAAAACCCCCTGTCACCGCGAAGGAATCAAGGGCTGTAACCCTGGGGACCTTGCTCAGCCGCCTCGAAACAAAGCTGAACAACATCTTGAAAGAGCTTGCAAACAAGGAAAGCCAGATTGCCTCCCGACGCTCAACCCTTGAACTGTATGCCCAGCAGAAAGGGGCCGATTCCGCCGACTATAGAAAGGTCGGAGAGGAGTATAACCGGCTTATCCGGGACTATAACAGGCAGCTGGCGGAAGCCAACAAGGTAGCGGCAGAGCACGAAACCCTGCTGAAGGAATACCGTCAGCTGGTAGGCGCACAACACAAATAGCGATCGGCGTCATAAGCTGATGTCTCCCTCTTCGAACACGTGCAACGATAACGCCACGCCCGACCTGCTTGAATTCACCTCGGAAGACCTGGAACAGTTCTGCATACAAAAGCTGGGAGCGCGGCCTGGCCGCGGAAGGAGCGTTGCCGCATGGCTGTTTCGCCGGGGAGTGACCGACCTCGACGCCATGGACGACATCAACAAGACGCTCCGCGACGGCCTGAAGCGCTCTACCCGTATCTCCACCCTCGAAATATGCGACAGGCAGGTTGCCGGAGACGGCACCCAAAAGCTCCTCTATCGGCTTGAAGACGACTGTACCGTCGAAGGGGTCCTCATCCCCGGCAAACGGGGGCGCCGTACCCTATGCATCTCCACCCAGGTGGGGTGCGCCATCGGCTGTGCCTTTTGTTTCACCGCGACGGGCGGGTTTACCCGCAACCTGAGGGCCGCAGAGATGGTGGGACAAATCCTTGCCGCCCGACAACTGTCGGATATCCCCATCTCCAATGTCGTGCTGATGGGGCAGGGGGAGCCGCTCAACAATTATGAAGCCGTAAGGCGTTTCATAGACGTGGCCACCGATCCCAATGGCCTTGCGTTCTCTCCGCGGAAGCTCACCGTGTCGACATCGGGCCTGATGCCGCTCATGGAGAGGCTTGGCGAAGAGACCCGCGTCTCGCTGGCGCTTTCCCTCAACGCGACCACCGACGAGGTCCGCGACAGCCTGATACCGATCAACAGGGTTTATCCGATAGGCGATCTGATGAACTGCCTGAAGCGGTTCTGCGGGCGCGGCAAGCGGCGGGTACTCATCGAGTATGTGCTTCTGAAGGGAGTGAACGACTCCCTCGACGATGCCCGCAGGCTGCTCGACCTCGTGCAAGGCCTGCCCTGCATGGTCAATCTGCTGCCTTTCAATGCATTTGCCGGAGGCGGGTTCGAGCGCCCGGACGCCGAGACGGTCAACGCCTTCTGGAAGGTCCTTCAAGGGGCGGGAATCACCACCATAGTCCGTGACAGCCGGGGAGACGAGATCAGCGCCGCCTGCGGCCAGTTGAAGGGAGAGAAGAGAGCAGGGCAGGGAACCGGGAAAAAATGAAAATGCCGGGTGCTAAAAAACTCGACATTTTGACCGGAATACGGTATAAATGTCGCCGCATTGCCCCCGTAGCTCAGTGGATAGAGCGCCGGTTTCCTAAACCGTAGGTCGCATGTTCGATCCATGCCGGGGGCACCATTCAGAACTTAAAAGGGCTTACAGAAATTTGTAAGCCCTTTTTCTTTATCTACTTGATATGACATGAAAGGCAGAGGACGCTCTGGGCGTTGGGAATACGCAGGAAGGGCACATACTGCGCGTTATGGACATCATGACAGGTCGGGCATTCCACCCTGTCGTTATAGAGCCTCAAAGGCGCTATGATGAGGGGGTCTCGCAGCTCATCGGGTGTCCTTAGCAATGCCTCCGAGTATGAGATGGAAATCGGGTGATCTCCTCTTAAATCCTGGGTCATATAGCTTGCCGTTGCATCGTGAGTCGGTTTGTTCCCCGGCTTGTGACAACTGCCGCAATCGCTCGACGAGTTCCCGGCCGACATGGTCTGATGGTTGGTGGAGGGCGTCCAGGCGGTACTGGGAGTGGTAAGGACGGCGTCTACGGCAATGGTGCCGTCGTGACAGCTCAGGCATACAAGCGACACGCCCCCGGGCCGGTTGATGGTAGCGTCCATGGTCCCGGCGGGGTTGGAGTAAACGGCATAATTGTCCTGGGGCAATACGCGGTTGAACTGGGTTGCGTCGGGCGTCACGTGCGGAACGTGGCAGTAGACGCAGGTATCGAGATAGTTGTTGTAGGCCGTGCCCTCCATCGGCGTCCCGCCTCCTGTCGCAATGACGGAAGGTCGTTGATTGAGGTGGGCGAGGTCGTGCTTGGTGCCTATGATCGAAAGGCCGTCGGCGGCATGCAGCACGGAGATACTTGTCGCAAAAGCCAGGCCTGCCATTAACACGGTACGGATTATTGTCTTCACACTGACTGCCCTTGTCGTCACGAGGAATTCCCCTCTCCGGTAAGTTGTATGATCCTGGCGAGTCTACAGCATATTCCTGCCGGCTGAATCTTTGTTGCCACGGCGCTAGACATAGTGTATGGTCAATCAGCGCGATTCGCAATATATATGCCATAAACCCGCGAAAGAATATCCATCGTGTAAGCTGCTGTATAATAATGGAATCAGGGTGTTTCGGGAAGTTCGGTCCAACTGGGATCAAGAATTTCAGTGTAAAAAAATCCGACAAATCCCGCGATATGTGTAAGTAATTCCGACAGTTTCTCCTGGCAAAAAATGGCCCGCGAAGAGATAAAGATCAACATTTCGGTAAGCACCTCCTCCGACGATATCGTCGACTGGAACCGTTCCCGCATTGTAGAAGTGCTGATGCGGGAGACCTACATCGACAAGGACACGGCCGAGAAGATCAGTGAAGAGGTAGAGGGGGAGATCGTCGCGTCGGGGATACGGGTGACCACCGCCGCCCTTATCCGTGAAATGGTCGACGCCAAGCTCCTGGAAAAGGGGCTCGAAAAGGAACGGAAGAGGCATGTCCGGCTCGGCATGCCGGTCTACGACGTGGAGCAGGTCATCCAGTTCCATAACAAGGAAAATGCCAATGTTCCCCACAGTCCCGAGGCCACGAACCTTACCATTGCCGAAACGATCAAGAAGCAGTATGCCCTCAACGTCGTCTTTTCAGAGAAGGTGGGGCATGCCCATCTCTGCGGCGACCTGCACATCCACAACCTGGGGTTAGTGGACAGGCCCCACTCGTCGCTCCAGTCCCTCGAATACATAAAGTGCTTCGGGCTCAACCTCCCCGGCGGCCTGTCGGTTTCAAAACCGGCCCGCAACGCCGACGTCCTCATTTCGCACCTGGTGCGCTTCTCCGCCGTCCTTCAGAGCCACTTCGCGGGTGAGATCGGCTGGGACGGAGTGAGCATCCTCATGGCTCCCTACCTTTCCGGCCTGTCGGACAGGGATGTGACCCAGCTCGCCCAGAAACTTCTCTTCGACTTCTCCCAGCAGGCCGTGGCCAGGGGCGGCCAGCCCGTCTTCGCGGATATCCATCTCTACTGGGACATCCCCCGCCATCTGGCGACGATTCCGGCCATAGGCCCCGGCGGTGAAACCGTCGGAAAGGGGTACGCCGAATATCAGAAGGAAGCGCGCAGGTTTCTCACCGAGATATTACGGGTCTATCTTGCCGGTGATGGCGCGGGAAGGCCATTCTTCTTCCCCCGGCCGGTCCTGCACGTGGGGGAGAGCTTCTGGTCCGACCCCGAGGCGGAGGAGGTCAGGATGCTGGCGGCCCGGGTGGCGGCGGAGAAGGGGAATCCCCATTTCTTCTTCGAGCGCGACAAGAAGGCGTGGCTGGCC
>JAOUDF010000214.1 GCA_029859385.1 Nitrospirota bacterium | reverse complement strand
ATGGATTATACAAGAATTGCCACCTGTTACCGGGTGGGGCGAGCCTTATCGCGGTTAGCAAATCGTTGATAATTTCCACGTGATTTGACATTTTGAGTTGGGAGTTGCTCGGCCTACTTTATAGGCCAGCCACCATACTTCTCAATGGCTGCATCAATTTCGCCCATTAACCTGATGGTTTCTGCCAGCGCTGCAACGATATGCTGATAGTGCGTAAGGTCGTCATAGGTGAGGCGGCGGCCTTTCCTGTCCTTAAGCCACTTCTGACAGACCTGATAACCGCCAATGTGGAAGTTCCAGACCTCCGGCGGGACACCCTCAAAATACTGTATCTCATTGATCCAGACCCGGCCTTTGCCCGCACCCTGCCCCGGCTCAGCATAACGAACGTTCTCAACCAGACTGTCACCGGGAATGGGATATGACGTAATGGTCGGCACATGTCCATCCATAAGATGCAGCCCAACCAACTCCTCACCCAACAGGCACAATTCCCGGAAAAGGTTGGCATTGGACGTCAGTGGCAGACGTGGGAAGTCTATCTTCAGAAACTCGGCGTATTGCTTTCGGTAAGTCGGCGAGTGGAAAACGGCATACATGTAATCGAGCACATCCTCCGGGCCGAAAGTAGCATAGCGATTGCCCCTGCCGTCGTTGACGAACTGCATACCAAGGTGTGTTGAAGCTTTGCTGATAAACGCTGGCGAAAGATTGGGACAACGGCCTTCGCCAGCCCTCTTCTCAATTTCGGTTTGCGGGTGAAGGTATAGAGGGAAAAGAGTGTTGATATCATATGCGGCACACGACTTATGTCCGCAGATATTTCTTGTTGCCAACAAATCCCATTTTTCACTTGCTTGCCGTGTCGTTATAATACCCACGTTCTCATTTGAGAGCATATGCCGCATAACTGCCCACGCAGGCCTGCTGGTCAAGCCGGGGGAATAGTAAAGCCAGCGAACATCAAAAGGTCGGTAAAGGCATTCACGCAGGTTTACCGGGTCAAATGATGTCTTGAGCCGCCGGGAAAGGATGTCGTAACTTGAGGAGTCCTCAATTCTGTATTCCTCCCGAAAGGAGGGCTCTACTCCGGCATCGGAATAAAATGTCCGTATTCGTCCCTCAAGTTGCTTCCGATTGAAGTCAAAAAACAGGTTATCGCGATCCGTTTTTATGCCGTTCTGTTTGACCTGAAAGATATCCGTGAGCGACCAGCCAGCGCTGTATTCAGTGATAGCATCCAACTCTTTCGGGACAAAGAAATAATTGCCCGGCTGTGGCTCGATTGACCTCCAAGCGGTTGTGGCGACATCTTTATCCATTAGCCACTCATATTTTTCAGATCGCTTACCCCAAAGTTCAGCATGGCGGACTTTCGTTCGGCCTTGCTTCCCCGACTTCTTCACGAAGATGCCCACAGTAACCCCTTGCTGAATGTCGAATACGTTTTCATCCTTCGAACCATCCGGGCATTTTTCCTTCTTCTTAATGCTGCCGTGCAAGTCTAGGATATAAATGTCGGAAAAAGTCTCCATCAACGACTGGCGCATCCGGCGATGGGTAAGGCCATCAATGTAAGTGTTGTTCGTGATGAACGCCAGGATTCCCGCCCCGGTCTGCTCGATCCGCCACTGGCCAAAACGGATGAACTTTATGAAATCATCGTCGAGGTTGATCTTCTTCTCGTTCAGGTCTTTCTTGTAAGCTTCAAGCAGGGCCATTATCCACTTGCCTTTGTTCATCATGCCGAAATTGGAGTATGGCGGATTGCCAAGTACTACCATGATCGGCAAGTCTCTCTTGATATGAGCGGCTGAATTTGCTTCATCCGCCAGCCACTGGGTAAACAGCGGCAGGCCGGTCATTTCATGAGCCTCTTCTAGCGTGTTGGTCAAGTAGATGCGCAGCCGCTCGTCGGCCTTGAAGTCATAACCCGTCTCGGCCAGTTGCAGCCCTAGCTTCATGTGAGCCACGGCATAGGGCGCCATGAGCAACTCGAAGCCATGCAACCGCGGCAACAGGTGCTTGGAAACATAGCCCGACCAAAGCCCCTTGTTATTTTTCAATGATTCTTGGATAAGATCGATAACGCCATAGAGGAATGTCCCGGTACCAGCTGCCGGATCAAGAATCTGTACCTTGTGGGCTTCTATCTTGCCCTTGCCCCGTGGATTATGCAGTTGAATGGTAGCCGCGTCGGCCAAGCCTTCCTTGAGTTTAAAGTCCTTTTTTAGGATGTGGTCGACGCTGCGGACGATGTAAGACACCACCGGCTCTGGCGTGTAGTACACTCCGCGCGCCTCACGCATCTTCGGGTCGTAGTGGGCAAGGAACGTCTCATAGAAATGCACCACCGGATCTTCTCGCCGGGTATGCTTGCCGAAATCGGTGAGAATGGCCTCCATGTCTGCCTTATTGAGCAACTCGGCCAGATCGTCTACCGCCCAGGCGATACGTTCATCGAGATCCGGTCCGGCAATATGAGTAAACATCTTGCGCAGAAAAGGATTGGTCCGGGGCAGTTCGTAGGCAGCGTGTTCGCGGGTAAACCGATAGGGTTTTGTGTGGTTGCACCTTGCGGCAAACAGGCCATAGCAGATAGTTTGAGCGTACATGTCGGCGAACTGGTCCGGCGTTAGGTCGTGGATTAATACCTTCCGAAACCCAGCCAACTGGTCGTGCAGCGGATCGGGCCGGTCGTCGGTCAGGTCTTCTTCGTCGAATGAGGTCCTGATGCTGTTGCGGACCAATTGCGCTATGGCGGCCATCCGTGCCGCCAACTCTTTTGGAGTACCCACGGTTGGGGCCTCGGCACTAAGAAACTGCTGAAGCAGGCGGGTGGTTTGCTCTAGACCATTTTTGTCAAATCGAAGTCTCTTATTTGCATCAGACTTGGCCAACCGTGTCGTTAACCGGTGTTCACCCGACACATACCAGCGGAATTCCAGATAATCGGTAAGGATGAGATTGCCGAGGCTTTCCCGGTAGCGCTTAAGCTGCTGATTTTCCTCAGCATCGCCAAGAGAAGCGCCGACATCCTTTGCCTCGATATAGCCAAGGGGAATATGGGCGCGAGTAACAATGAAATCCGGCGCACCACACCTGATACGCTTTGGCTCGTTTACAGCGGTGATATTTGACGCCAAGGACTCTACCAGATTTTTGAGGGCAGGACGGTGGGTGTGCTCGGTAGCATTACCTGCCGCAAGTGCATGTTCGATAGTCTTGAGGTAGGCTGTAAAAGGACTGGTACTCAATCAACCTCCAGATGCGCAGTAGCTGCGGTAGCTTTATATCCTTTTAACCGACGACCAAGCACCATTTCCACTAAAACTTCTTGTACAGCAGCCATTAGGTTAGCTGACAGAGCGTAGCCCGACCGACCAAAATCCCCTTCAAGGGGGAAGGTAGCATTTTGCGCCCAAACAGGCATTCCGACTTGGGCCACAGCTTCGTTCACTTACCGTCGTCTTTTCATGCACTGGATGCAAACCACTAGCGAAAAATCTCATCGGAGCGTTTGATGTACTCGATGAAGCTGATACAAGGAACATTAACTTCCTTCATGATACACACGGCTGGAATTTTTCTCTTAGATGGCTCATTGGGTACCGTAGGTTGCCGCTCTTCGTCTGAAACCAATTCAGCCCCGTAAGTCCGTGCTGTGGCAATGATGAAGATATCATTTTCTCCAACACCCTTTGAATGGTACTTATCGCCCTCAATGCCAAGCAGTTTCTTGACATGCATGGCAGCTTGTAGAATCGCATTGGTGATTTGAAGTTGCTTAATATTGTTCTTTTCGAGCCACTCACCACAGTCAGGTGCTTTGTTTGCTACTTCCTCAAATGCGACACTCGGCATTACCAGCCTTTTCTCCTCAATCTGGGTTGCCATCCACTCCCACAGGCCCGGAAACTGCCGTATCGGATAGTTATCCCAAGCGTAGATCATGGATGACGCATCAAAGACCTGCATAAAAATTCTCCAACTGATGCAAATCCTTAATTTTCAAGCTGTCAAGATACGTACTCGCCTTTGCAAGTGTGATATGACGGGCATTCAGTGCATCTAGAACCGTCCGAACAAATGTGTCGCCGAATACATGTTTGGGTTCGCGGTAACGGTACAGCCGGGTACCTTCTGCTTCCTGGATAGGCAAGTCAGCGCGCCATTGCCGATAAGCGGTGTATTGGTGCTGTGTCAGGCGACCAGCATCCAACAACCGGCGCAAGATCACTTCAGCACTTACACCCCAGGATTTACGTTGCCGTGCAAGCCATTCGTCGTACTGAGACACATCAGTAGGTCGCTCTGCATCCCGAATG
>JAOUDF010000213.1 GCA_029859385.1 Nitrospirota bacterium | reverse complement strand
CGAAGATGCTCGCTAATAACCAGGTAAACAAGCTCTTCTAACCGGCGCCGGTCTGCTTCTCTAAGAGACAGCGATCTAAGTTCAAGGTTCAAGGTTTAGGTATTGAACATGGACTTGAACTTTAATCGCACTTATTGAAGGAGGCTGGCAATGGAAAAGAGGAGGAGCCCGGAGAAGTCCAGTGGCCAAAAAGTACAATGAGCCTTTTTATAGAGTTGAAGAACATCATTGCGCAGGAGATAAGCCTTCTCAACCGTCTGATTGAAAAGATCAAGGAAGAAAAGGCGGCCATCCTGGACGGGAACCCCGACCTTCTTCTGGAAACCAGCAAAAGCAAAGAGACCCTGGCCCTCGAGATGAAAGTCCTCGAGGAAGCCAGGGGTGCTCTGATCGACAAACTCGCCAAGGCCCACAACATCCCGGCGAGAGACCTCACCTTCTCCACAATTACAAGTATTGCTCCCAAAGAGTTTGCGCCTGCGCTCAAGTCGATGTATCAGACCATGCAGGAGCAGGTCAGGCAGCTCGATGACATCCAGCGCGGCAACGCCCTCCTCATCAGAAGCTCTCTGGAACATATTCAGCGTTCAATTTCCCTGATTACCTCGGCCATGTCGGCCAATCCGACCTATTCGGTCGGTGGAAAGGTCAGCGGGGAACAGAAAAAGCTGATATCGAAGGAGGTGTGATCCGCCATGGCCTATACCAATATTCTCGGCATGATGGAATCGGGCAAGCGGGCGCTACAGGCCCAGCAGATTGCCACCCAGGTGACCGGCCACAATATCTCTAATGTCAATACCCCCGGCTATTCCCGGCAGGAAGCGATATTTGAGACAACTCATGCTGTTGACCTCTTTGCCGTCGGTCAGCTCGGCACCGGGGTCAGGATAGACAGCGTCCGCCGCATCCATGACCAGTTTCTCGAAGCGGCTGTGCTCAAGAACATGAGCAAGTCCGCCAACTTCAATACGACGTTTGATTACTATTCCCGCATCGAGGGGATATTCAACGAATCGACGACGACCACCGGTATCAGCAATGCCCTGACGGAGTTCTGGAATTCGTGGCAGAACCTCGCCAACAACACCGGTGGGACGGCCGAGCGTATCGATGTCAGGGAAAAGGCCAATGCCCTTGTTTCCAGGATTAACAGGGTGCGGAGTGATCTCGTCGACCTTCAGGCCGACGCCGAATCCCGGATATCGCCCTTCGTGGACAAGATCAACGACCTCGGAAGTCAGATTGCCGACATCAACGAAGAGATAAGGAATTCTACCATCGTAGGGGACAATCCCAACGACCTTATGGACAAGAGAGATACCCTGGTCGCGGAACTAAGCCAGTACGCAGGTGTCGAGACGGTCAACCGCGGATACTATATCGATGTCAAGATCGACGGTAATTACCTGGTATACGGCACAACCCACAACGAGGTAGAGGCCTATACCAATACAGCCAATAACGATTTCACCGACCTCAGATGGAAGGCGACCGGTGTCGGCATTACTCTCGACAGCGGGGAGCTGTACGCAACAATGAATGCCCGCGACACGGTGATCCCCCAGTATATGTCAGGACTTGACACCTTTGCCCAGGAGCTTGTCAGGAACGTCAACAGCCTCCATGTCAACGGCTTGGGCCTCACCGGTTATTCATCGCTTACCAGCGACAACGCGGTCAGCAACCCCGCCAATGCATTGAATGCTTCCGCCCTGGCCTTCACGCCGGTAGATGGTAGTTTCACCATCAACGTCACTGACAATCTGGGGAATACGGTCCCCACGGTTATCAATATCACCGCCGGGGTCGATACGCTCAACAGCCTTGCGACAGCCATAGATGCCATCGCCGACATTTCGGCCAGCGTGGTCAACAACCGGCTGGTCATCACGGCCGCCGCCAACCGTACCTTCTCCTTCAGCGGCGATACCTCCAATACCCTGCTTGCCCTCGGTCTTAACACATTCTTCTCCGGGTCGACGGCGGCGGATATCGCGGTCAATTCGGTCATTGCCGCCGATACCAACAAGATTGCCGCCGCTCAAAGCTTCAGCCCGGGTGACAACACCAACGCCCTGGCCATAGCCGCCCTTACCAACCAGTCGATTGCCGCGTTGGGCAACAAGAGCATCGGCAACTACTACAATGCCCAGATTGGTACCCTTGGGGCAGAGGCGGAAAGGGCGCGCAAGGACGGCGACCTGTATACATCGATTTCAATATCGCTGAAGAACCAGAAAGAGTCGATTTCCGGCGTGTCTCTCGATGAGGAGATGGTGAACCTTCAGAGGTTTCAGAGGGCTTACGAGGGCGCGGCGAAGTACATAATCACGGTTGACGAGATGATCCAGACCGTCCTGACTCTGAAGAGCTAGAAGAGGTAGAGCTATGCGAGTTACTCAGAACATGCTTTTTAATAATATCCATCGGCGGGTAAGCAACTCCAACGTCGAGATATCAAAATATCAGGACCAGACGATTACCGGCAAGCGCTACCAGATGCCTTCGGGGGATTCTCTCAACGCGACCCGCGCTCTGGGCCTCAAGACAAAGCAGGCCAATGACATACAGTACGGCAAGAATGTCGATTCGGGCATCTCCTATATGACCACGGTCGAAACCACAATGTCGTCTGTTGTCGAGATATTGACCGAGGCCAAAACCGTGAGCATTCACGGCGTCAATGCGGCGACGGCGCCGGAAGACCGCAAGATACTGGCGGCAAAGGTGGACCAACTTCTCGCGCAGCTCTATTCCCTTGCAAATACGAGAAATGAAAGCGGCGAGTATATTTTCTCCGGGTTCAAAACATCGACCATGCCTTTCGATCCCACCGATACTACCTACACCTATGCCGGCGACACCAGCAATATCCAGCGAGAGGTCAGTCCCGGGACCAAGCTGACGGTTAATTTTGCCGGATCCCAGGTATTCGGCGACGGCATCACCAGCGCCTTCGCGGTGCTCCAGGGTTTGAGCGATTCCCTGAATGCCAGCAACCCGACTACCGATACTCCTGCAACGAGCGGAGACATTACCGGCGGTGTCGCGATAGCGGACCTGAATATCACTACCGGCGTCAACGATACGCTCAACCTGTCGGTTGACGGTGTCGGGGGGAGCATCACCATTGCGCAGGCCTTGCCCTATGGTTCTGCCGCACTGCTGGCAACGGAGATACAGACAAAGATTAATGCCATCCCCGCGTATGTCGCGGGTGGGATAAGCGTCACCGTGACGGAGAATGCGGGGGTGCTTACTATAACATCGAACTCTACCGGTATTACCTCCACGGTCAATACTATTGGTGGGAATGCAGCGACAAATCTGGGGCTCAATACTGGTGTCGGGGTAAGCACGCCCGGCGCCGATGAACAGATAAGCATCATGACCCGAATGGGAGAGGTAGACACAGCCCTTACCCGGGCCATTGAATACCATGCCACGATTGGCGCGCGAATGGCCAGTTTCGACGATTGGAAGTCCAGGTTGGCAGATACGGATATCACTACCGCCTCACTTATCTCGCAGGCCGAAGATGTCGATATGACGGAAGCGATCATGAACCTGAGCCGTACACAGACGGCGTATCAGGCCATACTCATGTCATCGGCCAATGTAATGCAGATGTCGTTGATGGATTTCCTGAGATAAACTAACGGAAAAATCTCTTGAGGGGTGAAAAAGGTGAAATTCAATACAGTGCGATTTGGTGAAATCGAGGTTGGTGAAGACAAGGTAATCACCATGACCGAAGGGTTGCTGGGTTTCCCGAGCCTGACGAGGTTTATCATTCTGGACCATGCCCCGGACAGCCCGTTTCACTATTTTCAGGCAGTCGATGACCCCGAAGTTACCTTTATTATTATTGACCCGCTGTGTTTCAAGCCGGATTACAAGGTTGCTATCGCCGCCAGTGAGCTGGCCGACCTCAAGCTCGAGAAAGCGGAAGACGCGGTAGTCTGTGCCATCGTGACCGTGCCCGATGATCCTAATGAGATGACGGCGAACCTTCAAGGCCCGCTTATTATCAACGCAGAAAAACGCCTGGCCAGACAGGTGGTTTTATACGAAGGGCCATACACCACAAAGCACAAGATTTTCGGCGCGGTACCTGCTCAACCGCAGGAGGCGGAAAAACTGTCGGCAGCTTGATAAGGACTAGGTGCCCCAAGGGGCGATAACTCCAGGAAGGAGGCTTCAGGTGCTGGTACTCACGCGAAAGACAGGCGAAAGCCTGATGATAGGCGAATCGGTAGAAATCAAGGTAATCGCCGTCGACGGCAACTATATCAAGCTTGGCATTGCCGCCCCCCGGACAGTCTCGGTGTTCCG
>JAOUDF010000212.1 GCA_029859385.1 Nitrospirota bacterium | reverse complement strand
GCAGTGAAAACAAAGGTCCTGGTGCTCCACGGCGCCGACGACCCCTTTGTGCCTGCCGCTGAAGTGGCGACATTCCAGGACGAGATGCGCGCCGCCGGGGCCGACTGGCAGATGGTCTACTACAGCGGCGCGGTGCACAGCTTCACCAATCCCGAGGTCGATGCGGCGGGGATAAAGGGGGCGCAATACAATGCCCGGGCCGACAAGCGCTCGTGGGAGGAGATGCGCCAGTTTTTCCGGGAGCTGTTCGGGGCAACAACGTCGCGATAATATCTTCTGGACAGCTATTTCTTATGCGCCTACAGTCATTTAAAAAACTTGCCTCCGTTATCGTTCTCCTTGTCGCCGCCTGCGCCCCGCAGCCGAAGCTGAACCCTCTTTCGTCCGACGCGACGATCCTGGCCTTTGGCGACAGCATCACCTACGGCACCGGGGCCGACGACAGCTCGACCTATCCAAAGGTGCTGGAGCAGCTCACGGGGCGCCGTGTGATCAATGCCGGTATTCCGGGGGAGGTGACGGCCCAGGGTTTGGCGCGGCTACCGGCCGAGCTGGGCGAGGTGAAGCCCGCGCTGATGATCCTCTGCCTCGGCGGCAACGACATGATCAGAAAACTGGGCGAGCAGCAAGCTGCGGAAAACCTCCGCCAGATGATCCGGATCTCCCGCGAGCAGGGGGTGGAGGTGGTGCTGATCGGGGTACCCAGGCCGGGCGTTTTCCTCAATGCCGCCGATTTCTACAAGCAGATTGCGGACGAAATGGCGGTGGTCTACGAAAGCGACGCCCTCAAAAAAATACTGTCGGATAATTCTCTGAAGTCGGACTATATTCATCCCAATGCGAAGGGGTACAGGGAGCTGGCGGAGGCTATTGCGGAGCTGCTGAAGAAGAGGGGGGCGCTCTGATTTCAGGTTTTGGTGGGAGAAGACGTATTATGAACCGGAGCGCGTATCTTGTGGTGTAACGGTGACCGACAGGTTGTCATTGCCGACCTGCCGTAAGCCTCGTGTATACAGTTCTTCGTAAATGCCGTAGCTTCTCATCACCTTCTTGACGTAGTTGCGTGTCTCGGTGTAGGGGATTTTTTCTACAAACTCCTCCAGGTCGTCGGTGCCGTAACGCTCTATCCACTCCGCAACCCTGTTGGGTCCGGCATTGTACGACGCCACGGCCAGCGGCAGCCGTCCACCTGTTGCATTGACGAGGTGCTTCAGATAACGACTCCCAAGGGCTATGTTGATCTCTTCCTTGAACAGAAGGGCAGCCTTGAAGTCGGTCATGTCGACCTCGCGGGAAAGCTTCTTGCCGGTCGCCGGCATAATCTGCATGAGCCCGATGGCTCCGGCGGAAGAGACGATGTCCGGCCTATAGGTGCTCTCTTCCTTGATGACGGCAAGTATCAGTGAGGGATTGAGCGCGTTCTTTTCGGCATTGATCAGGACATCGGAAGGGTACCCGAGGGGGAACGCCAGCCGCCAGACGTCGCTTCTCGTTTTGCCGGGGTCCGACGCCAGATCGCCGTAAAACGAGCTGTAGACTATCCGCTGGGCGCCGTAATAGTAGCCCGCGGCCGACGCGTACTTTGCCAGTTCCAGCCGCGCCTCTTTGTCCTTGCACCCCTTTTCGGCCAGATACAGCTCGGCCGCCGCATCGCTGTTGAGCCCGAGCTCCGTCAGCGCGGTCCCCTTATCGAGGTGATAGGCTGTCTTCTCGGAAAACTTCGGCTCCGCGGGCGGGGAAGCAGGTGCTGTCTCCTCCTTTTCAGAAGACGCCGAGGGGGCTGCCCTCTTCCCGGCCAGGAAGGCGTAATAGGACAAGGGGAAACCTTTGATGACCCTCCGATATTGCGCGGCTGCCTTGTCCGGCATACCTCCCCTGTCCGCTGCCCTCGCCGACCAGTAGAGGGCGGCATCGGCCAGTGAGGAAGAGGGGTAGCGCTCGATCAATTCGGCGAATGTCGCGACGGCTTTTGAATATTCTCCCGACAGATAGAGGAGCCAGCCTTCATTCCAGAGGGCATTGTCGGCCAGCCCGCTCTTGGGGAAATCGGTATTGATCTCGCGGTAAAGGGCCAGCGCCTTTTGGGTTTCGCCGTCACTCTCCGCCATATCCGCAAGGTTATAACCGGCCCTGATTGCATAGTCTGATGCGGGGTACTTCTTTCTGATCATGGCGTATGTCCTGGCCGCTTCAGTCCGTTTACCCGCGCGTTGCAACGCCCTTGCCCGCATGAATGCGGCTTCCTGGGTGATATCGCCGGAGGCATTGTCCTCCGATATCCTGCCCAGCGCGGCTTGAGCCGAATTGTACTCCCGGGCGCCGAAATAGGCTTTCCCCAGCAGAAGGGCCACTCTGCCGTCGTCTTCTGCTCCAAGGTCCTTTATCAGTCCTTCAAGCTCACTGCCGGCCTTGTCGTTGTGCCCAAGATTTACCAGTCTGGTTGCCCGTGTAACGCGGTCGTCACGGGAGATGGGTATCGCTTTTCCCTCGCTGCGGTGTTCCGGCTTGAACAGTTTCTCGGCTGCTTCAGTGGCTTCCTTCGACACGGGATAGCGAATCCAGAGCTCTTTGTAGTTCTCCGTGGCCTCCTGCGTCTTTCCTTCTGCCTCGTGGTTCTTCGCGATGAGCATGAGGGCCTCCGATGCCAACGGAGAGGAGCGATACGAGGCAACAAATTTTTCGAGAAGGCTTGACGATTCCTTGCGGCGTTCAAGAGAGGCCAGCGCCTTGCCTGACTGGAAGAGGGCTTCATCGCTCCAGCGGCTCTGCGGGTGCTTGTCGAGGATCTCCTGAAAAAGCGTGGCGGCGGCTTCGTATTCTTTTGTCTCCAGCCGCGCCCTGCCAAGGTGGTAGAGGGCATAGTCGCGCAACGGCTTGAAGGTTTTGTCGGCGAGGGAGCGCTCCAGCCAGGTTGCGGCCTCTTCCCATTTTTTCTGCGTTATCAGCGTTGTCCCGAGGAGATAGGCGCAGGGCGCCGCATCGGGCTTCTCCTTGTTGAGCTCACAGAAGCTTTGCAGGAAGGTTATGGCCTCATCGGTCCTTTCCTGTGCAATCAGTTCCGAGGCCGGGTATAGCCCGCTTGACGCAACGGCAATGGGTACTCCGCCGGAATGAGGAGAAGAAAGGGTAACGATAAACAGGGTGATAAAAAAGTAGGGGTGTTTCATGACAGTGGATTCCTGGGCCGGCGCCGTCTTACGCCGTATGCGGCGCCAAAAACATCCTGAAGTCCGGGATTACTCCGGCCGCTGGTCAGCAGGTCTGTTTTCCGCGGGAGGGTTGCCGGTTGTCTCGTGGGTGTGTTCGGAGTGTTCGGAAATAAACCGGGTAAGCCGCTGGGCATCATCCTGCGTTATGCCGAAGAACTTGATGCCGATGTCGTAGGCGTCCTTGTCGGCGATCTCTTCGATGTGGACAACGGAGCCCTGCATCTTTATTGAGCCGCCGGGGAGGTCTATGTTCATGTTGACCGCCAGGGAAAGGGGAAAGGGGGTTTCAGAAGAAACCTTGGCGCCACCGGTGCTGACATCCTTGATAGCGACATCGTCCGTCACGTTTATTAGGGATTTGCCCGCCCGGTAATAGACAAGGACATCGCCCTTGATCTCTACCCGAGGATTGTCTCTTCTTTCACGCATTCTTGCAACCTCCCAGCCCAAATCCCAGGTTTTCTCCGCGGAAATTACAGAGGATGTCAGTATATACCGCTTTCACCTTTACGGTCAATCGACCCTGCTAAAGAGGAAAGGTCGGGATGTCAGATGTCCTGTTTTGAGAGATTCTCAATATAGTACTGGAGTCGCTTCATATCCAGCTCCGAGATATATGAGAACTGAATCCCTATGTCGAATTGCTTGTTTTCCGTAACCTCGATAACGTAGACGATCGTTCCTACAAACGTCGTCACCCCATCGGGCAGGGGGACCTGGACCATTACATCGGTCGACAGGGGGTAGGGGGTTTCGGCAAAAATATGAATACGGGCGCCGCCAAGGCTTATGTCCTTGATGGCAGCCTTTCGGGTGGTCATGTCGTGGGCGGAGAGACCTTCTTTGTGAGAGATGAGTACGTCGGCCTCGATATTATAACGTGTGTGTTTTCTTCTCTCTTGCATGGGGACTCCTTTGCGGTACCGGTAACTTCTCCTTTATCGGCATCTTTCCGGGAAATATGACGTATTGGCCAGCGTGACGCCAGGAGAGGCTCAGGCGATATTAATCTCCACGGCGGCTGTTGTAGATCAATCCACCGTTTTCCTTATACCATAGAAGGCCGGATACCGCCTCCATTCTTTCTATATCGGATATTACCTCGATGCCTCTGGCTTTGAGTTCATCGGCCCAGGCCGAGGGTTTTG
>JAOUDF010000211.1 GCA_029859385.1 Nitrospirota bacterium | reverse complement strand
AGGTCGTCGGCGGAGAGGTGCACGTCTTCGAGGTAGACGTCGCCCGAATCCTGCGAAATCCTCCCACGGATCGTGTCCATGATCGCCCTGGGCTGCTCGTAGATCTCCTTGAGCATAAAGTGCTTGTAGCCGCTCTTCTCGGCCATGACCGGGTTCCAGAGAATCTTCGTCGTCTTCTTCTCGCGGTCATTCCCTTCCAGGTCCTTTACCTGCACCCCTTCGGGGGTAAGCACCGCCATCTCCTTGTCCTCAAGGATGATGACATCGCGGGTATAGGCCAGAATGGCGGGGACGTCGGAGGCGATGAAGAACTCACCGGCCGCAAGCCCCACGATCAGCGGACTGCCATCCCGGGCGCCGATCACCTTGTCGGGCTCGGCCTTGTTGATGACGCCGATGGCGTAGGCCCCCTTCAGCTCACCGATGGCGGAGCGCACCGCCGTCTCCAGTTCCTGCCCTTTCTTCACATACCGGTTGATCAGGTGACAGATGACCTCGGTATCGGTCTCCGACGCAAAGACGCACCCTTCCTCGATCAGCTCCCTCTTTAGATGGAGGTAGTTCTCGATGATCCCGTTGTGCACCACTACGATATCGCCGGCGCGGTGAGGGTGTGCATTGTCTTCGGAGGGGCGGCCGTGGGTCGCCCAGCGGGTATGGCCAATACCGATATTGCCGTGGAGCGCCTGCCCGGCGATCTGCCCCTCGAGCTCCCGAAGCTTGCCGACACTGCGACGCAATGTCAGTTCGCCGTCCTGGATGAAGGCGATCCCCGCCGAGTCGTAGCCTCGGTATTCGAGCTTCTTGAGCCCCTCGATGAGGACGGGAACGACGTTATCCTTGCCTATGTAGCCTACGATACCGCACATGATGTCTCTCCTTGGCTGTCATAACACCTCTTTCGTGAATTAAAAGGAGGTGTTGTTTGGTACGTCGTCATTCCGGCGAAAGCCGGAATCCAGAGTTCCCGGAGATTCCTGGACCCGGGTTTTCACCGGGGTGACGGCCTAAGTCAGTGATTGCCCTTCACCCTCACGCCCTACGCGTGCTTCTTCCGCTTCCTCGCCGCCCAGCCGTCCTTGTTCTCCTGCCGGGTCCGGCTCACGGCCAGGCTGTCGGCGGGGACGTCCTTCGTCACCGTCGTACCGGCAGCAATCAGCGCCCCGCGGCCCACCGTAACCGGCGCCACCAGTTGCGTGTCGGAGCCGACGAACACGTCGTCCTCGATGACCGTCTTGTGCTTGTGCACGCCGTCGTAGTTGCAGGTAATCGTACCCGCGCCGATGTTCACCTTCTTGCCCAGCACCGCGTCGCCGATGTAGGTGAGGTGGTTTGCCTTGCTCCCCTCCCCTATCTCCGACTTCTTCACCTCGACGAAGTTACCGATCCGCGCGTTCTTCCGCAGGATCGTCGCCGGTCGAATGTGCGCAAAGGGGCCCACGTGACAGCCGTCCTCGATCTCGCTCTCCTCGATCACACAGCCGTCCAGCACCTCCACATTGTTCCCAAGCCGGGTGTCGATAACACGGGAATACGGCCCGATGACGCTGCCGTCGCCGACCACCGTTTTCCCCTGAAGCACACAGCCCGGCGAGAGGACCACGTCCTTCCCCAGCGTCACCTCGTCTTCCACATAGGTGACCTCGGGGGCCACAAAGGTCACGCCCTCGCGCATCCAGTACTCGTTGATCCGCCGCCTCATCAGCCGCTCGGCCTCGGCCAGCTCCACCCGGTTGTTGATCCCCATCACTTCCTCAACCTCATCGGCAGCAACCGTGTCGGCCCCAAGCCCTTTTTCCACCGCCATGGCGATAAGGTCGGGCAGATAGTATTCTCCCTGGGCGTTGGTGTTGCCCAGAGTCTTGAGGTGCGAAAAGAGGAACGACGCCTTGAAACAGTAGATGCCGGTATTGATCTCCCTGATGGCCCGCTCCTCCTCGGTGGCGTCCTTGTGCTCCACCACCCGGAGCAGGCGTCCCGCCGCATCTTTCACCACCCGCCCGTAGCCTGTGGCGTCGTCCAGCATCGCCGTCATCATCGTAAGGGCGTTGCCCGTCTTTTCGTGGTGCGCAACGAGGTGCACAATGGTTTTCTTTCTGATAAGGGGAACATCGCCGCTGAGGATCACCACATCACCGGTAAACCCTTCCAGGGCCTTCTCCGCCTGCATCACCGCATGCCCCGTGCCCAGCTGCTGGGCCTGAATCGCCACCTCGGCGCCGAACTCCTTCACCGCCTCGGCCACCCGGTCGGCCTGATGCCCCAGCACCAGCACCGTCTTTTGGGCATTAAGCCCCGCCGCCGCCTTGAGTACATGGGCGATCAGCGGCTTCCCGACGATCGGGTGCAGCACCTTGGCCATGGAAGACTTCATGCGCGTGCCGAGACCGGCCGCCAGGATGACTACGGCAACTTCAGCGGAATGCGAGGCTGACGACATGCTATTCTCCTTTGGATGAACCCTGTTGTTCACCGATGATCACCGACGGCGTCGCCGTGCCCCCCGAGAGGACAAGGCGTATCCCTTCTTCAACCGTAATGTTGGGATAAAAGACCTCATCGGCCTTGAACAGGGCTATCTCGCCGAGATAGAGATGGTTCGTGGGAATATACACCGAACTCAACTGCTCATCCAGCCCGTTGCCGCGCTTGATGATGTTGCTGGTCAAGAAACCGAAGGCATAGGCCCCTTGCCGGGGGTACTCCACGATGACAAACTTCTTGAAGGCATTGGCGTTGTGCGGAGAAAAGGCGTCCACCAGCTGCTTTACCGCCGTGTAGACGCTCTTTACCAGCGGCAGCCGCAACAACAGGTCCTCGCCGACCTTGATGATCCGCTTCCCGATTCCATAGGTGGAGACCATCCCCACCATAAATACCAGCCCGATGAAGACGAGAAGACCCAGGCCGGGGATGCCGGGAATCCCGAGGCTCTCCAGTGTGTCCCGTACAAAACTGTCGACATATTTGAAGAGCCAGGTAATGGCGGAAAGCGTGATGATCAGCGGGGCCGTGACAAAGAGGCCCGCAATGAATTTTGCCTTGAATGTAGCCGTTATGTGCTGGAAGTGAAAGTGTACGTGCATGTATTCAACTCGATTTTGTTAATGATTATAACCGCTTATAATACGGCACGGCTTTGGCGGTTGCAAGCTATTTCTGGGGGCGAAGCGATCGGATCGGCTGGGAAGGCAACAATCAACAGACTGCCCTACAGTTAATTGTAATATTCTAACTTGCTTATTCACTGCTACTGAAAACATGCCGCGCAAACCTACCGACGAAAGATGAAAGATAGGGGTGGAGAGTTGTCACAATCGAGGATTTGCCCTTTGCCACCCGCCCCCAATACTCATGGCTGCCCTCTCAAGATCGATCGCTGATCTACCGATAAAAGAGAAATACACAAAAAAATGTTTTACAAAAGAAGCAGCCTTGGTTTAAAGTTAATAACTATATAAACGCCATGAATCATTATATGCCTATCTGAATATTCTCATAATTGAGCTGTTATGAAAGAGTTTATTAATTTATTCTTCGATACAAAGCGTCGTTGTCTATCCCCCCAAACTTCTTCGTGGGCTTTAGCAAGTTTCACTTCACTGAGTAACATAGAGGTGTGCACAGCGCGAAACATAAAGGCATAGGAGGATGTCATGAGTCTTAAAAGGGAAAGAGATTGGTCTACTTCGTGTAAGCCGAATAAAGACGCATTATGGTACGAAATTCTTTTTCACAAAGACAAATTGGGATTAGACAAGAATGTCCTGAAACACATGAGAGATGACAACGAAACCATTGGGCACTATGTGAATGAGCGATTGCTAACGGCAGCAACTTCGATACAATCTACTCCAGGTGAGCTGTCAGGCATTACATCATTATTGCATATAGCAAGCGTAGTTATCCTTTCGGAGAGCAACCGTGAGCGCATTGACCAGACACTTGATTTTATAAAAGAAGTCCCAGCTTTTAACGAAATTGACCCAACAACAATTATAACTACGGCGGCTTTGTACTATCTAATTCATAACGCAGAATGTATGCCTGCTATCAAAGGAGAATATCTTAGTGCACTTAAACATATTCACAAAAGACTAGATCACATGAACTGGTTTGTCGGAAATGAGGCTATGGAGGCACTCAAAATTGAGCGATCAGAAGATGCTCTAACCTATGAATTAGTGCACGCATAAATTGATATAGGCACATAAACCTAAGACATAAAAGGTAGACCTCAAAATGCCTTATCGCGAATTCAACAAGTAAGTGCAACGGTTGAGAGTTTGTAGAATACCTGCCTCGGGGTTTTGAATCCAAGACATTTTCTTGGCCTGTTGTTGAGCCTGTTCATGACCATGGTGATCT
>JAOUDF010000210.1 GCA_029859385.1 Nitrospirota bacterium | reverse complement strand
GGCAGACCTCCATGAAGACCGAGGTCTTTGCCTATGGACGACTCCCCCTGGCATTTTCGTGGCGCTGCTACACCTCCCGCAATTTCGGCAAGCTGCGCAGCCAGTGCACGCAGGACTGCATGAACTTCAGCGACGGTATCGCGCTGGAGACCCTTGACCACAAACCGATCTTCACCATCAACGGCACCCAGATCATGAGCAATCAGGTTTACTCCCTTGCGGAAGAGGTTGAGGACCTCAGGCGGATGGGGATGTCTACGCTGCGCCTGTCGCCCCATTCATGGCAGATGAAGGATGTGATAGCGATCCATGCCGCACTTGTCAATGGAACGATGACAGGGAGGTCGGCCAGGGCGGAACTGGAAAAGATCACGGGCGCTCCCCTCTGCAATGGCTGGTTCTATGGCAGGGCCGGGTGGGAACGGGTAGACAGAGACGCACCGGATGCACTGAAAATTCTGGGAATCGAAAATGTATCAGTTTCTTAAATTCGTTCCCCAGGCTATACAGAATCTTGGTGTTGATCTCCTGCTGGGTCTCATGATGAAGAGAAACCCGGGCATCGTTGACCGGCTGGCGCAACTGGAAGGGAAGGTCTTTCTTTTCGACGCCCACGACATTGCAAAGTGCTATTTTCTGCATGTGCGAAACGGGTATCTCACCGTGGGGCCGCCTGTTGAAAAACCTGATGTCTCCATGCGCGGGGAGATCGGCACCCTATTGTCGCTCCTGCGCAAGAAGGCCGACGCCGACAGCGCCTTTTTCATGCGGAAGCTGAAACTGGAAGGTGATGTCAAGACGTCGGTCTATTTCAAGAACGTGCTGGAGAATATCGAATAGCGACATACATAGTAATCATTGTCAGCAAAAGCGACTTTTGTCACATTTGTGTTGAGATTTTTGTGAAGTTGTATTAATAATCTTCCGGCCCGAAGTGTCGTGGGACTATCTCTAACTCTAAACAGCAGGGAGGATACGGCAGTGTCTGACGAGGGGCAGAGCAGAAGAGATTTTTTGAAAGTTACCACTGGCCTTTTTGGAGCCTGTGGCGTAGGTTCGGCGGCGTATCCTTTTCTCAAGGCCTTGAGCCCTACGAAAGACCTGATTGCGGCAGGTGTGCAGGTTGTCGACATCTCGGGCATCAAGCCCGGTGAGATGAAGACCATCCTCTGGCGAAAACAGCCGGTATTCATTGTACACCGCAAGCCGGAATGGATTGAACAGGTCAGGAAGACCGATGTTTCGACACTGAAAGACAAGGCAACGGATGAAGAAAGGGTTATCAAACCCGAGTGGCTTGTCTGTCTCGGCATCTGTACGCATCTGGGGTGCATCCCCGCCTTTGAACCGGTACAGGTTCCCGGAACATCGCCGGCCGTGCCGGGCTGGTACTGTCCCTGTCACGGCGGCAAGTACGACATGTCGGGAAGACGCCTCGACGGACCGCCACCGGAGAATTTCCACCTTGTCCCCTATAAATTTGTAAACGATACGCAACTGGAGATAGGGTCCGCCACATTTGCCGGTTTTACTGCAAACATCCGCAAGATCAAAGATCTGCCGGAAGGAGGGTGAGAATGTCGGAAAAGCTTCGCGGTGTTCAGAAGTGGGTTGATCGACGGTTTCCGTTTACAGCATTTCTTGAAAAACACATCACCCAGTATCCGACTCCCAAGAACCTGAATTACTGGTGGAACTTCGGCTCGGCCCTGGGTATCTTCTTCACGATACAGCTCGTCACCGGCTTTTGGCTTACCATGTACTACAAGCCCGATGCCAACCTGGCCTTTGCCAGCGTCGAGCACATCATGCGCGACGTTCACTTCGGGTGGCTGCTGCGTTACATTCATGCCATCTGTCCATCGGCCATATTCCTCTTCATGTATATCCATATAGGAAGAGGGATGTTCTACGGCTCGTACAAACAGCCCAGAGAACTCATATGGTGGATGGGCGTGGCCGTGTTCCTGGCCTTCATGGCCGAGTCGTTCATGGGGTACCTGCTGCCCTGGGGACAGATGTCCTTCTGGGGTGCGACGGCCATCACGAACCTCTTTGATGCCATCCCGTTCATAGGCCCCAGCCTGGTAATCTGGCTGCGGGGTGACTTCGCCATTGGCGACTCGACGCTTAACCGCTTCTTCTCGCTGCACACGACAGTCATCCCGATTGCCGTTATCGGCGCGCTGATTTTCATGAAGCTTGTGGCCCTTCACCACGTGGGCAGCAACAATCCCGTCGGCATCGATATCGACAAGAAGAAGGATGCGGTACCGTTTTCACCGTACTTCGTCACCAAGGACCTCTGGTTCATCGCACTGCTCCTGACGATCTTCTTCCTCTTTGTTTTCTTTGATCCAGAGTTCGTCCTCGAGCCCGATAACAGCGAGCCGGCAAATCCTTTCAAGACGCCGCTCCATATCGTGCCTGAATGGTACTTCCTGCCGTTCTACGCCATACTGCGCGCCATCCCTCATAAACTGGGCGGCGTGGTCGCCATGAACGGTGCGATCCTCATCGTGGCATTCCTGCCTTACCTCGACTGGTCCAAGGTGCGCAGCGCCAGGTTTCAGCCGGTAAGGAAGTGGATGACCTACCTCTTCTTCGCCAACTTTGTACTGCTGGGATGGTTGGGGCTGAAGCCGCCGGTAGGGGGGCTGCTGCTTCTCGGGCAGGTCTGCACAGCGTTCTATTTCCTCTACTTCGTGCTTTACCCGCTGTTCACCTGGATTGATCGAACCAAGGCCGAGCCGGAGAGGATATGACCATGATAATGACGACTCTAAAATATCTGGTGTTCTGTCTTCTGTTTCTTCCCGCAGCGGCGATGGCCGCGGGAGGGGCGCATATAACTCATGTGGACCTTGACCTGAGCAACAAAGCGGTCGAAAGGGGAAGAAAAGTTTTCGAGGAACAGTGCTCGACCTGTCACAGCATGGTCTTCCTCAACTACAAGGCGACAATGGATCCTGAACTTGCGGCCCAGAGTTTCGGCAAGGAGCCGCCGGACCTTTCCATGACCGCCAAGGCAAAGGGCAAAAGGACCGACGGCGCCCAGTATATCCACGCGCTGTTGACTTCCTACTATACTCACGAAGACGGCAGGCCGGATAACAAGGTATTCCCCAACATAGCCATGCCGAATCCGGGTTTAACGGAAGAAGCATCGAGAGATGTCGCCGCGTTTCTCTGGTGGGCGTCGGAACCGTCCCGGGAAGAGAGAAAGACCCTGGGCAAATGGGTTATCGGCTATATGGTTATTCTGACGGGCATGCTTTATGTCGTAAATAAAAGAACCTGGAAAGACATTAAGAAAAAGGGCTGATCGCTCGACAACATAGCGCTTCAATTTGGATGGCCCGATCGGAATACCCGGTCGGGCCACCTTGTTTTCGGCCCGTTTTTCATTGACTTTTCTCTGGAAAACGCTATAGTACGACCCCGTTATTTTCCTGATTTGATAGGGCTTTATGAAAGAACGGCTTACCGATATTCTGATAACGGCTCTCAGGGATGCCAAAAGCTCAGGCAGGCTTGGCTGCGACGAACTGCCGGCGGTGAACCTTGAGCGACCCAAAGATCCGTCCATGGGCGACTGGGCTTCCACGGTACCTTTTGCACTGGCGCCCAGCCTCAAACTCCCCCCTCGACAGATTGCGGCCACCATTGTCGAATTCATCGGGTCGGGGCATGACATCCTCGAAAAGGTAGAGCTGGCGGGGGCAGGCTATATTAATTTCTACCTCGCCCACGATGTCTGGTGCGACGTCCTGCGGGAGATCGAGCAGGAGGGAGACAATTTCGGCCGCTCAAATATCGGAGAAGGTAAACGGACAAACGTCGAGTTTGTCAGCGCCAATCCGACCGGCCCCATGCATATCGGCCATGGACGAGGGGCCGCGGTGGGTGATGCCCTCTGTCGTCTTCTGAACTTTTCGGGCTACGACGTAATCCGCGAATTCTACATCAACGACGCAGGACGTCAGATGAAGATGATGGGGCTCTCGGTCTATACCCGGTATCGTCAGCTGCTGGGAGACGACATCCCCTTTATCGAAGACGGCTACGGTGGCGACTATGTAAAGGAAGTGGCCCAAAAAGCCATCGCCGAAGTGGGGGACCGCTACCGGAATGTCCCGACCGAGCAGTGTCTCGACTTCTTCACTACCTTTGGTTACCGGATACTTCTGGATGCCTTGAAAAAAGACCTGTCGGATTTCGGTGTTGAGTTCGATATCTGGTTTTCGGAACGGGGGCTCTACGAACGCAACGAGATCGAAAAGGCCCTGACAACCCTTCGGGAAAAGGGTTTTCTGTACGAAGACGAAGACGCCCTGTGGCTGAAATCGACGGCATTCGGAGACGACAAGG
>JAOUDF010000208.1 GCA_029859385.1 Nitrospirota bacterium | reverse complement strand
TCCCCTGAAGAACATCAGCGTTGGAATGCCCATGATGCGATATCGGCTGGCGACATCGGGATTGTCGTCGGTATTAAGCTTGGCAATCTTGACCTTGTCCTTGTATTCCACAGCCAGCTCTTCAATAACCGGAGCAACTGCTTTGCAGGGTCCACACCATGGGGCCCAAAAATCGACCAAGACGACCCCACTATCCTTTAATACCTCCTGATCCCAGCTTCCACTGGTGACTTCCAAAGCATTTCCCATGATATTTCCTCCCTGCCTTGAATTTTTTCGAAGCCCGTGAGTCAAAATGTTCGTGATTATAGGGACACGATGCTCCATTGTCAACGACAAGAAACCCTGAAAATATTCTTGCCAAAGGAACTATCCCCTGTTACCGTATTAATGTTTTGCCGTTAGGGGGCAGTTGAGTTCAGGGGATATAACACTTCACTATTGCGGAGGGAGTCCATGCGAAAAGTTGTACCGATCCTGATGGTCCTGGTGGCCGGCATCACCTTCTTCGGCGGGCAAGTAACCAGCGCATTTGCCGAAAGTTCAAATGCGGCGCTCGTGCAAAGAGGCAAGGACTTATATCACGAACAATGCCTGCGATGCCACAACATGGACGGGTCACCGTCCCAGGAAGGGAAAACGATGAAACCCTTTCCGGCCAAAGACCTCAGGCCCAACCATCTCCTTCCCAACGCCGAACTCAAGATGATCATCAAATATGGCCTTTATATGCGGGCGATGGAAGCCAAGCCTCTCTCGGACAGCGATATCGATGCGGTCATCGCCTTTTTGAGGACGATGCATTACAAAGCCGACGTTGCTCACGGAAAGACAAGGTTTCTTGAGGTCTGCGCCATCTGTCATGGCAACGATGCCAAGGGTAAAGCCAATATCGGGACGCCGAACCTGCACGACTCAAAACTGTCGGACGTGGAAATGGCCCGGATAATCCGGATGGGCAAGCACAATACGCCTATGACCCCAAAACGTGATGCCCTCAGCAATACCGAGATCGCTGACGTTATCGCCTATTTCATGACCCTCAGAAAATAGCGCTGAAGTTGCCTTGAACGCAAAGAAGCCCTCCAGGAGCAGTAACCGGCCGGAGGGCTTCTTTATGTTCAGGCGAGGGCATCAAGCACAATCCTTCTGATCTTCTCCAGCTTTTCTTCCTGGTTAATCTTGTGGCGAAAGATGTCGGTAACGTAAAAGACGTCAAGGGCCTGGTCTATTTCCGTGCTTATCTTGGCCGAGTTTATATAGACCCCGGCCCTGTAGAGCGCCGTGGTTATGGTATACAGCAAACCAATACGGTCTCTGGCATACACTTCCAGTATGGTGAATGCATCGGAGGTATCATTGTCGATGATAACCTTCGGCGGGATATCTCGGTGGTTTCGAGACTGCGAAAAATGCCGGCGACTGAGGAGTTTCTCGACGCTCATCCTGCCGGTGATTACCTGATGAAGATCGCGCTCAAGCTCTCCGTAAGTAACGCCGTCGGACATTAAAGCGTTGGGATCAGCAAACTGAAAGGTGTCAATAAGGATTCCGTCATTTCGCGTAAAAATGCGCGCCCCCATGATATTGAGCCCTCGTGAGGCCAGGACACCCGCCACTTTGGAAAAGAGACCAGGAGCATCATAGGTACAGATGGATATTTCGGCGTATCCCGATTCGTTAGCCGGGCTCAATTGCACGACTATCCCTTCGCCCCTTACTCTCCGCACCAGCGAGACATGCTCGAGAATCTGGGATACAGGCGCCGCAAGAAAATATCTGTCCGAGATATTGCTGAAAAACTCTTCCAGAACATCGGGGGCAATCTCAGCAGGTGCAACTGCTCTCACCTCATCCCTGATTTTGGCCGACTGCGCCTCTTCGTACTCCCGGTCCGGAACAACGCCTTGCAGGAATGATGATGTCCTACGGTAACAGTCTTCAAGCAACGACGCCTTCCAGTCGTTCCAAACGTTGGGCCCAACGGCGGTGAGGTCAGCATAGGTCAGGATATAGAGCATCCGCAACCGTTCACCAGTAAGAACCAGTTCCGCAAATTTTCTTATAATTTTCCGGTCGGAAAGCTCCCGACGCTGGGCCAGGTGCGCCATTACCAGATGATTTTCCACCAGAAAGACAACCGTCTCCGTCTCTTCTACCGAAAGCCCTATGCGACCGCAGATATCCCGGGCCATCACCGCCCCCGTCGCCGCATGTCCTCGCCCTTTGGACTTCCCGATATCGTGGAGGAGAATGCCAAGAACCAGCAGGCCAGGCTGTTTTACCTCCCGCATCAGCTCCGCCAGAAACTCGAGCTTGGGATACTTGTTGTACCGAAGCTTCTCCATCGTTTCTATGGCAAGCAGTGTATGGTGATCTACCGTGTATTTATGGTAGAGATCGTGCTGCACCAGGGACCTCAGTGCTCCGAATTCCGGTATATAGCGTTGCAGTATACGTTTGTCGTACATCTCAGCCAGTGTGTCGCCTACCTTCTGATGGCTGCCAAGAATCTGCATGAACATTCTTCCCGCCTCGGTCGACTTCCTGAACGCGTCCGCCTTCCCCCTGATGCGCTGCTTTGTCAGGGTGACCGTCAGGTCCGATACCCGGTATCCCATGCGGCAGGCATGATAGAAGGGGCGCATAAAGTCGGCCGGATCTTCTCCGAAATCCCCTCTCCCCTCTTCACTCAGGCAGATTGTCCTGCCGATGGCCACCAAACCTTCTCCAAGGCTTCTTTTGCCGTCACCGAGAAGCAATCTGCCGGCCCTCGATAAAGAGAAGCGGGCATTCCCCGCCTCTTCCATGGCCCGCCCAATGATCATTTCCGAGAACATCTTGATATGGCGTGCGTGGTTATAAAAATTGCGCATGAAATGCTCAACGGGAAGATGATGCCGCGCTCCCCCGTAGCCAAGATCAGCGGCCACTTGCTCCTGAAGGTCAAAACTGAGGATATCGTGTCGTTTACCGACCAGATAATGAAGCTCGTTGCGAACCCGAAGCATGAAGTTCAGCGAGTGCGAGAAGGTGCTCATTTCCTTATCGCTTATGATTCCCTGATCTCTAAGTTCCCGGATATTATTAGCCCTGAAACGGACTATTGCTATCCAGAGGGCCGTATGAAAATCTCTCAGGCCCCCTTCCCCCTCTTTTATATGGGGTTCACGAAGATAGACTGAACCACCGAATTTTCTATGGCGCTCATGCTGTTCTGAAACCTTCTGGCGGATATATTGCTCGACGCGGCGGGGAATGATCTCGGTCGCAGTAGCTTGTTGAAGTTTGCGGGAAACCTCCTGACTTCCTTCCAGAAATCTCGATTCAATAAGGGAAGTCTTTACCGATATATCCGAAGCGGCAAGTTCCACACACTCAGCCGGAGTCCGGCTGCTGTGCCCAACCGTAAATCCCAGATCCCAAAGGGAATAGAGAATGCCCTCGAAAAGCCGGTTCTTTTCTTTTGTCCTTTGGTGGGTGTATATCAGGGAAAGGTCGATGTCGGAGTAGGGGTTCAGCTCGGACCGCCCGTATCCGCCAAGGGCAAAGAGTGCGCAGGAATCCGCTTCATCGGGGAAAAAGACGGCAAGTTCAGTCCAGAGAGCATGGATAAGCGAATCTGTAGCAGACGAGATTTCACGAACGAGATGAAGCCCTCTCGCCCCTGAGGCATGAAGACCCGCGATCCTTTCTTTCTCCTCTTTAAAAGTGCTTTGAAGGACCGGGAGATAGGCATTTCTCAATATTTCGTGATCAGGCGCAGTCTTGGGACGGACGGAGGCCAGAGCCTGTGACAATTTTTGAGGGAATTGGGTAGATACCATGCATAAGAATTAACACAAAAGCATGGCCGAAACAAGAAGATGGGCGTTGTCAGCGTTTGTCGACGGTCCGGGGGTTTGAATCGGTAAAATGCGGCGCATGGCACGACATGCACTGCACGTCACCGCTGGTCGCATCACCGAACTTTGTCGCTGCGGCCGGCGTTGCACCGGAATTACCGGCGCTGCCTGCCGGGAAAAGCAGAAGATCATTTGTCCAGTTACCGTCGGGGCTTGCCGCGGAGGTATCCTGAGGTTGACCGTTCCAATCCAGGGGTACGGCACGGTCGTAGCCCTTGCCGTTGGAGCCAAGCCCCTGCCCCACGGGATGGCTTCTCATCGCTCCGGTCCACGACTCCACGTCAGTATGGCTCTGGGCCCTCTGGCTATGACAGTTCCTGCAGAAATAGGTTGCCCCTGCCTCGGGGTTCGACGGACTTCCACCGCCACTGTCGTGAGTTCGGCGAAGGAACGGATAACCGATATAGAACTTGAACTGTTGGCCTGCGACAAAAGAAAAGGCCGACGTATCAAAAGAGATGAGGGTATTGGCGCCGTCCTGCAACTGCTGGTTCGTGCCGGCAACTC
>JAOUDF010000207.1 GCA_029859385.1 Nitrospirota bacterium | reverse complement strand
ATCGTGCACGGCGAGGAAGCGTTCCTGGCAGCGGTGTTCCTGTTCTCGGTGCACTTCTTCAATTGCCACTTCAGGCCGGACAAGTTCCCGCAGGATATCTGCATGTTTACCGGCACCATGCCGCTGCATGAGTACAAGGAAGAACATTTGATAGATTACCAGCGCCTGGTGGAATCGGGTGAGCTTGAAAAGTATCTGGTTGATCCGCCATCAAAACGGATGACCCTCGCTTCGAAGGTTCTCGGCATGACCCTGATTATTGTCGGCGTGATCGAGTTGATTTTGGTGCTGAACGGCTTCATGGCGCATCTTGGGTAAATTTGAATCGGACTGGAGTTACGTGATCAGTGACTTCCTCGTTATTTCTATAATTGAGATGGGTGATTTATGCACTATGCTGTTTATGCACTGATGATTGCCGTGGGCGTGCTGGCTGGTTGTGGCAAGGCTGATGACAAGGCAGCGGTCAAAGAGCCTGCGCAGGTAGGTCAGGGGGCGCAGGAAAAAGCTGCTCAGCAACAGGCGTCGGCTGATCAGAAACTTGTACCCGATGTACAGGCGGGCAACCAGTTGGCCAAGAAAGCATGCGCATCCTGTCACGGTACGGATGGCGTTCAGTCGGAATCAGCATCGCCCTTTATTGCGGGGTTGAATGAAGAATATATCGCCGCTTCATTACGAGATTTTGCAAGCGGTTCCCGACGTATCACCATGGTGAAGGCGATGGAGGGCAAGCTCAAGGTGATGAAGCAACTTGACCCGCGGCAAATAGCCGATGTAGCCGCATACTATGCCGGCTTGCCTACGGCCTGGAAGGGCTCTGGGGTCGGTATTAAGAGTAACAGGAAAAAGCAGATATCCCTTAGTCAGGAAGATATTGATGCCGGCGCGCTCATTGCCAAGCGCTGCAACCCCTGTCATGGGAAGGACGGCAACAGCGAATCTCATTCCGATGCGGCGTCCCTCGCCGGCATGCCGCCGGATTACTTCGTCTACTCAATGAAAACCTATTTCGATGACAGCCGCAAGCACAAGGTCATGAATCTTTTCGGCAAGGGGGATGTGATAAACGAAAAGATGATTGAACAACTTGCCGCCTATTATGTCGTCAAAGCCCCGCTAAAGACGTCGATACTCACTGCCGGGGATGCCAAGGCCGGCGAAGCCTTTGCCAATGACTGCATAGGCTGTCATGGTCCTGACGGCAACAGCCTGAATTCCGCACTCCCCAACCTGGCCGGTCAGCCGGTGCCGTATCTGATTTTATCCATGCGTGATTACCGCGATGACAGGCGTAATCACGGCGCAATGAAGCTAGCCCTGAAAGGCATGAGCGATAAGGACATCGCCGATATCGCCGCCTACTTTGCCAGCCGGGAGCCTGTTTCACAGTATCTTTTGAAAATGCAGTCATCAAAGGAATCCAAGCCATTGGCGGAGGGGGAGAGGATTGCCAAAATGTGCGATAGTTGCCATGGCAAGAAAGGTAACAGCACCAGGCCCGGCGTACCCAACCTCTCGGGTTTGACGGCGAGGTATCTGACCGAGGCGACCATCGCCTACCGGGATGGCGCCTGGAAGCATGACGTAATGCGGGAAATGGTGTCATTCCTGTCGGACGAGGATATCGAAAAGGTTTCCCTGTATTACGCGCAGCAGAAGCCGGTTCAGACGAAGATGCCCGATATATTTGATCCCGCAACCGGAGAGAAGATCTTACCTGCCTGTATCTTGTGTCACAGCGATGAGGGCATAAAGAAAAATCCAAGTATCCCCAACCTGAATGGGCAGGATCATCACTATCTTATTGATGCGACCATGGCCTATGCCAACAAGGAGCGCGTCAACGAAGACATGCGGCTGATCGCCAAGGCCCTGAAACATCAGGATATCCGTAATCTGATCAATGTAGCCGGTTACTACACGACGCAGAAGGCCACCAAACCCCAGACGGTCATGCCTCAACCTGCCATGAAAATCATCGGGAAGTGTCATCGTTGCCATGGAGAAAAAGGGGAGCAGTCGACGGCTGATTTGCCTCGCCTTGCCGGACAGTCGGAAGGCTATCTGCTCCATGCCATGAGGACCTATCACGATAAGTGGCCAAAGAGCAAGAATATGAGCGAGCATATCGGATTGGCTCTTACAGAGATGAAGGGAATTGCCGCCTATTATGCAAAGCAGTAAGGCATATTAAATAAAACTTATGCCCCGTTGGGGACTATCGTAAAGGAGGAGTATCGTGCACCAGCAATATGCCCGTTTTCATAACCTATCACCGAGCCAGAAACTGATCTGTACCTTTGTGCTTATGACTCTTGGCATGGGATATATGTTTGCCATGATCCTCATCTGGGAGTCTCACGCCGGTCTTGACAGCAAACCTGGAGTTTCGGTGAAAGATATCATGATCGCCTACCGTGGTGATGCTGCCACCCGCCTGGAACTTGCTCTCCGGGGGCCCATGGCCGACAGGATTGATGAGGGAGACCGCGCAAAGATAATCCACTGGATAGAGGAGGGGGGGCAGGAGGGCGCCTATACATCCACGGTCAAGCCGATTCTTGAAGAGCGGTGTAATTTTTGTCATAACGAAAGTAATCCACACATTCCCAACCTCACTAATTACGATGCGGTGAAAAGTGTGGCGGTGAAGAGCACCGGCGTGTCCATAGGGACGCTGGTCCGGGTGTCGCATATCCACCTGTTTGGGTTGACCTTTATCTTCACCCTCACCGGAATTATCTTTTCCCTCACCTATGTAAAGAGATGGATGAAGAGGATATTGATTACCACTCCATTTCTGGCCATCTATCTTGATGTAGGCTCATGGTGGATTACCAAGGTATCTGAGCCTTTCGCCTACGTAGTGATAATAGGCGGTGCGCTCATGGGCGTGAGCTTCGCTGCCCAGTGGTTCATCTCCATGCGTCACATGTGGCTCTATAAGCCCAAAGAGGATATGTCATCGGAGTTCTTCTGAGATAAGGATGAAAAACAGAGGTGAAGCTATCCCCCTGTTCTTTCCAGGGATAAAGTCCTGTCAGGATAATGCTTTATTGCCCGACTGCAGGCTGTAAAACCGGTTTAAAGCCGGTTTTACAGCCTGGCCCTGCCTGGCCCGCGAAGATGAGGCTGGACGATTCGAATTGTTCCGCGAGAATGTTTACCCAGGTGTGTTTACTGGAGAAAACCATTCTGTGAATATACGGTCTATTATTCCCGGAGGTGCCGATGCTGAAGATTACGAATCGTAAAAAGCTGCTTCTTACCGTCGCGGGAGCCGGAGTCCTGGGCCTTCTTCTGTTTTACGGATTCCTCCTCTACACCAAAAATCCGAATTTCTGTACATCCTGCCACTTCATGCAGCCTTATTACGACAGCTGGAAGACGAGCACCCATTACGGCAAGGCCGTCTGCGTGGACTGTCATTATCACATCGGCTTCAAGCGTGAATGGGCGCAGCGTTTCAGAAATACCATTCAGGTGGTAAAGGCGGTCACCGACAACTACCCCCCAAAACCGCCCAAGCCCGACATCGACGACAAGGCCTGTATGCGGCCCCAGTGTCATGCCTCGGTGAAGAAACCTGAAAAGGTCGTCTACAAGGGGGTTGTCTTCGACCACAAGGTGCACTACGGCCAACCGAAACGGGGCATTACGCTCCATTGCAACTCCTGCCATACCCAGATGTTCCGCGACCAGCATATGTCGATAGAGCAGAATGTCTGCTTCCTCTGCCACTTCAAGGGGGTGCCGACGGGCGAGCAGTCTGCAAAATGTACTCTTTGCCATACGCCACCAAAGAGTGTAGTCACATGGCAGGGTAAAACCTTTGCCCATGAAGACTTCCTCAAGCAGGGGATCCCCTGTACCCGCTGTCATTTCGATATTGTCCAGGGGACCGGGAAGGTTGCGCCTGAGCGCTGCTGGCAGTGTCACAACGTGGAGGATTACATTGAAAAAAATGCCGACCACGACTTCATGATGGGCAGGCATGTCACCGGGCGGCAGATCGACTGCTTTGCCTGTCACGAGCTGGTCAATCACAAGTTCAGCAAAGGAGTGGTGGCGACGTCGCTGGATTGTTCAACGTGTCACGCGGGGCATCACAACTACCAGCAGCTGATGTTCTCCGGAAAGGGCGGGAAGGGGGTTGAAGACCTGCCCGACCCGATGTTCAAGACGGGACTGAACTGTACCGCCTGCCACAAGGGCAAGCCCACCGGCGGCGAATTTCCGAAGGCCGACGTGGCCAATTGCAACAACTGCCACGGCGCTGGGTATGACAAACAGGCAAGGGCCTGGCAGGAGTCTACACTGGCTGATCTTGAAAAGGTTGGTTCTGCGCTGGAATATGTCGAGTCGCTTTTTGCCGGAAAACAGAAGCACAAGGATTACGGACGGGCCAGGGTTCTCTACGATGAGGCCGCCGACAACTATCAGTTCGTGATGAACGACCGAAGCAAGGGTATCCATAATCC
>JAOUDF010000206.1 GCA_029859385.1 Nitrospirota bacterium | reverse complement strand
CACAACATGGCGCCGCTGATGCCTACAATGGTAAGGCCCCAGAACGGCGCCCAGTAGTCAAACTTCTCCCAGTAGGCATAGCGGTCGAACTGCGGGCGCGGCCCCAGGTTGAAGAACCACTTGAACATCCCGATGGCGCCTTTCAGGTCGTTAAGGTTCGGCACCATGGAGTTGGGCCCGAAAATCTTCCATGTCCTCCAGTTCTTGCTCAAGAAATAGATGATATAGAAGATATTGGCGAAGAAGACGCCGACAAACATCATGCCGCCTATTCGATGTATGATGCCGGCAATCTTGACGCCGCCCAGCATCTTGACCACGACAGGCGCCCACGCGCTCTTGGCAAACATCAGCGCCATGCCGGAGATGACCAGCATCATTACCCCCAGCGCCAGGATAAGATGAGCTATGCGCCATGACCTGCCATAGCGTCTGAAATGTTTCTCCTCCTTGTGATGCGTCCCTTCAGTATGATGATCTCCGCCGTTTATCCTGTTAACATCAATATGTTGCACTCCTTTTCTTTTCTTGCGGTCCCGATATTCCGCATAGAACCATAGTGCGCTGTGCAGCCAGAAGAAGGTAAAGACGGAGATCAGCAGTCCTATCATGAACTTGGAGACCACATACATCTGCGGATAACGCTTGAAATCATGGGTATTGCCGTGGGGTTCGAATGTTACAAAACCTTTGTCCGCACCCTTATGACATTTGGCACAGGTTGCTACCCGGTTGTCGACATGCATCGTAGAGGCGGGATCCTCGATCCGTTTGATCTCATGAGAGCCGTGGCAGTCGTAGCACTTGGCGGTATGGGCCTCTCCCAGAGTATTAACCTGACCATGATAGGTCTCCATATAGGTTGTAACACTCTTTTCATGGCAATTGCCGCAGTTTCTGCCGATGATCAACCTTGCATTATCTGCCTTCGTCTTGCCTATGGCATGAGTGGTGTGGCAGTCGGTACAGACCGCTGCCTCGGCATTCTGCTTGACCAATACTTCCTCACCGTGCACCGATTTGGCGTAAGCCTCCCGCTGTTTGGCATGGCATTTGGCGCACAAATCAGGCACCTTCAGACGCCCCGGTTCACCGCGCTTGCTGTTGATCGGGCTGATATAATGGGCAGTATGACAGTCGCTGCAATAAGCCTTCGGCCGGGACGGATCGTTCTTGGACGGCTGGGCATGTATGGAATTCTTGTACTGGTCTATCTGCTTGATCACCGTGCCCAGATATTTATAGTTTCCGGTGATACCGGCGTGCAGTGCTTCTCCCCATTTTCTTTCGTGGCAGGCAATACAGTCGACCTTGATCTCCTTAATAACCTGATGCGGGATACGATCAATATCTGTATGGCAATCAGTACACTTCAGTATCGTATGGACGCCGCTTGAGTATTCCTTGCGGTTAACCTCAAGATCTCGCTTCTTCCCCTCGGCTGAAGGCATGGTAAAGGCATCTATCCCATGACAACCAAGGCAATTTTCACTGGAAGGTTTGCTGTCTTCACGGATAACGAGGCCAGACTTTTGATTGTTGTCAGCTCCCATAGCCATCCCCTGCATTCCTGCCAAGAACAGCATGGCCCCTACAAACAATACACGAAGATTAAGAATACTCATGCAGGCAACCCTCATTTTAATAAATCCTTCACGCCTCTGCTCACTCACGAGATCGGGCAGGTAAGCCTCGGACACCGCCCGACATATCATTAAAATACTTTAACTATAGATACAGTTCTCTGCATGAACCCCCTGCTGATAACCGGTTGCAAGGGGTCCATCCTCTGCTTATTGCTATCTTTTTACAAAAACAAACCAACCGATCATTAACTTATTTTAATCTATATGGCGCGGCTCCCAATATAACAACTCGCCGATGAACGGCCACTCCCCCTGTAATTCAGGCTTCCAGAGTCGACGTCATTCACGCCAGGCAATAGACTACAGGATTTCAGCGTAAATTAAAATAGATTAATTCACACTGCGTAACGAACCATTCGAGAAGTTGATATGAGCATCTGTTTTCCCCGAAAACGTGTGGAGAATATACAGCCAACAAGGCGGCAACAATGACAAAAGTCACTATTTCACATACATCGGAAGAAAATAGCACAATGCTTTGCCTGAGGGCGGAAGGATGATAACCCTTCCCCTACCTCTCCCCAAGAGAGAGGTAGGGGAAATTCAACCGGATTTAGTGAGAATACAGTCTGCACGATCTTTTCACAGAGGAAGCTGTCCCCACATAAGGCTCGACAGATAGGCTTCGGGGCTCGCCACTGCCGCCCAGATCATTACTGCCGCGAAAGCTGGAATACAGAGTACCAACAGGAATCCAGATACAGACCCTCTCGTGCCGTGCTCAGGCACCACTTCTTTTTCTGCAGAATACCGCTGAGGAAGAACTTGCTCCATAAGATCACCTCCTTTCTTCTTAGGTTTAAAACACCGTTACAACGACGTTTTTCTTATACGGCATGAGGCGGCGTGCGTGAATTCCTCGCAAGTATGAATTTGACTGATACTAAGAGATAAAAGGAACCACCGGAAAGAAGGGGATGGAAAAAGTTCCGGCCGGAGGGGAGACCCCGCCGGCCGGCAGTGAAAAGAGGGCTGCGGCAACTTCAGTGGCTACCTTTTGGGTGGTCACGGACCCTTGCCGCCGGGTCAGGATGAAAGTCGACAATTCACGAGAGGGAACTGACTTTCACGGGCATTGGGAGTGTTGGCGTCTCCGTGCCCATCTGATGGACTGTAATATATTCCGGACGGAACAATTGTGTAAATTCCCCATAAGGGTGATTTTAAGGGAAGAGAAGGGGGAGACACCCCCCCAAAGGGGGGAGACAGGGCGAAGACACAATATATGGTATACAGAGGGAGAAACGGTTACGCCTTGTCTTTGAGGAAAAGGGCCACCGCTTCGAGACGGCTCTTGACGCCAAGTTTTTTATAGATGTTCTGCAGATGGGATTTGACCGTGTCGGTCGATACAAAGGTAAGGGACGATATCTCCTTGTTGCTCCTGCCCTGAAGCAAAAGGCGAAGCATCTCTTTTTCCCGCTCCGTCAACGACGACCGTTCGTCGATCTCCCGCTCCATCTCTTCATCGGAACGCCGGATCCCCGGCGATGATTGCGGAGGGGCCGCCAGCGTCGCCAGGAAGGGGGAGGTAATCTTCTCTCCGGCGTTGGTACTCCGGATAATCCTTATAAACTCGCTGTGATCGGCATCCTTGAGGATATACCCCGACGCCCCCGCCCTGAGCGCGGCGATCACCCGCTCATCCTCGTTGTGCACCGAGAGGATCAGTACCCTGATATCGCGGCTCCGCTCAAGGATCATCTGCGTGGCACTGATACCGTCGAGTTTTGGCATCTCGACGTCCATGAGTATGATATCGGGGCTCGCCTTCTGGGCCAGGGTAAAGGCATCCTGACCATCAGCGGCCTCCCCCACCACCTCAAGGTCGGGCTCCTGCTCGAGGAGACTCCTGAGCCCCTGCCGAAAAAGCCTCTGGTCGTCTGCTATAAGTATCTTAATGGACATGGTCTTGATCTCCTGCGGGCAGTGTAACATAAAAAGACGCCCCTTTGTCAGGCCTGTTTTGCGCCCATACTTTGCCGCCGTGGGCATCGACGATAACCTTGCAGAAATAGAGACCAAGCCCGGTGCCCCGCTTTACCTCCTGCTTGCCCACGCTGTAGAGCGGCTCGAAAATGGAGGGAAGGCGCTCCGGCGGTATGCCGATGCCCTCATCCTCTATGCTGAACAGCAGATACCCCGGCGTCTCGGCCGCGTGGCAACAGGTAATATAGACCTTGCCGCCGGTGTCGGAATACTGGATGGCGTTGTCCAGGAGGTTGATAAAGACCCTCTTCATCCGCCGCTTGTCGGCATATACCTCCATGGAGCCGTCCCGGCAGCACTGAAAGTTTACCTGAACCTTTTTCTCCTCAGCCTCTATCTGAAGCAGCTTGACCGCCTCGTCCACGGCCTCCACGAGAGGGAACTTCGAGAAGATCAGCGGCAGGTCGGCATAACTGTTCTGATAGACATCGAGCACGTCGTTGATCAAGCCCAGGAGGAGCTCACTGCTGGTAACGATGTCGGTGAGTACCCGGTTGGTCGCCTCGGGACTCGCCGAGCCGAGGGTGCCCTGAAGGCTCTTGAGCCGCTGCCGTATGCCGATGATCGGGTTCCTCAGGTCATGGGCGAGCATGGAGGAGAAATGGTTGAGGGCGTTAAACCTCTCGGCCCGCAGCAACTGTTCCTCCAGGGCCTTCTTGTTGGTCACGTCTCTGAGGTGAATGACGAGAAAATCGAGGGCCCTGTTCTTCCTGATGCCGATGAGGTCCATCTCCATGATGAGGACATCACCGCCGTGGCTCCTGACGCCCACCTCCACCGTCGGCTGGTTTTCCCCCTCCCTCATGCGCCCGAGAAGGTTCTGGAACACCTTTCGGTCGTCCTCCACCAGGATT
>JAOUDF010000205.1 GCA_029859385.1 Nitrospirota bacterium | reverse complement strand
GCTGGCGGCGCTGGAGCGTTTCCGGGGCGAAGAAGGCAGTGCCGTCTTCATCACCGCCATCAAGCGGGTGAACAATATCATCAGCAAGGGCGCCGACTTCGAAGTGGACGAGGCCCTGTTCCGGGAAGATGCAGAAAAGACGCTCTGGCGGGAGTTCCGGCGGGTCAGCAAGGAGACGGAGGGGCTCGCCCCTTTTGAAGCCATCAGGAAACTTGGCGAGCTGGTTGGCCCGATCAACGGCTTCTTCGACGGCGTGCTGGTAATGGACAAGGATGAACAGGTGAAAAACAACAGGCTTGGTATGCTCAAGGCGATCTCGGGCGCCGTGGCAGGTCTTGCCGACTTTTCAAAACTGGTGGAGTAGCAGCGAGACAGAGGAGGTAGTCATGGCAGACAACAAGTACGTCTACTTTTTTGGCGGCGGCAAGGCAGACGGCAAGGGCGACATGAAGGACCTGCTGGGCGGCAAGGGTGCAGGGTTGGCCGAAATGACCAATGCAGGGATCCCGGTCCCCCCCGGATTTACCATCACCACCGATGTCTGCGCCCTCTTCTACGAAAACAACATGGCGGTCCCGGCCAACGTCGAGGCGCAGATGAAGGAGTATCTGGGCAAACTGGAAGGGATGCTCAATCTCAAACTGGGCGATGCCGAGCGCCCCATGCTCCTCTCGGTCCGTTCCGGCGCAAAGTTTTCCATGCCCGGCATGATGGACACGGTACTTAACCTGGGCCTCAGCGACGCTACCATCCGCGGCCTCATCAAGCTGACGGGCAACGAGCGGTTTGCGTGGGATTCCTACCGCCGCTTCATCCAGATGTTCTCCAACGTGGTCATGGGAGTTGAAAAAGAGGTATTCGAGCATATCATCTCCCACGAGAAGGAACGGCTGGGGATCAAGCTCGATACCGAGTTTACCTCCGAGAACCTCAAGGAGCTGGTGGTTCTGTTCAAGGAACGGGTCCGCGAAGTAGCGGGGCGCGATTTTCCGCAGGCAGGTGACGAGCAGCTTCGCATGTCCCGCGACGCGGTCTTCAAGTCCTGGAACAATCCCCGCGCCATCACCTACCGGAAGCTCAACAGCATCCCGTCAAACCTCGGAACAGCAGTCAACATACAGGCCATGGTCTTCGGCAACATGGGCGACACCTCCGGCACCGGCGTGGGCTTTACCCGCAACCCCTCTACCGGCGCAAAGGAGTTCTACGGCGAATACCTCACCAACGCCCAGGGCGAAGACGTCGTGGCCGGGACAAGGACGCCGCGCCCCATTGCCAACCTGGAGCAGGAGATGCCCGCGGTCTACAAGCAGCTTCGCGAGATCACCACGCGGCTCGAACAGCACTACCGCGACATCCAGGATTTCGAGTTCACCATTCAGGAAAACACCCTCTTCATGCTCCAGACCCGTGCCGGCAAACGCACCACCCAGGCGGCGGTCAAGATTGCCGTCGACATGGTAAAGGAAGGGCTCATCAGCAAGGAAGAGGCCATTCTCCGCATTGAGCCGAACCAGCTCGACCAGCTCCTGCACCCGATCATCGACCCCAAGGCCAAGCTCGAGGTCATTGCCAAAGGCCTGCCTGCCTCTCCCGGTGCGGCTACCGGCAAGGTGGTATTCGACGCCGACGAGGCCGCTGCCCGGGGCGACAAGGAGAAGCTGATCCTCGTCCGGACCGAAACCTGTCCCGACGATATTCACGGCATGCATTCGGCCCAGGGTATCCTCACCGCCCGGGGCGGAATGACCTCCCACGCGGCGGTCGTTGCCCGCGGCATGGGCAAGTGCTGCGTTGCAGGGTGTGAGGATATCCGGGTAGATGAAAAGAATCGCAAGTTCACGGCTGACGGGATTACCATTAAGGAAAACGACCATATCACCCTCGACGGCAGCACCGGCAGGGTCATCTTCGGCGAGGCCCCTCTCATCGAGCCTACCCTCTCGGGAGACTTTGCCGAGATCATGACCTGGGTCGACGAGATGCGCACCCTGAAGGTCCGCGCCAATGCCGACATCCCCCGGGACGCCCAGGTGGCGCGTGAATTCGGCGCCGAAGGCATAGGCCTCTGCCGCACCGAGCACATGTTCTTTGCCGAGGACAGGCTGCCCCACGTACAGGAGATGATCCTCGCCGACAACGTCGAGGACAGGGAGGCTGCGCTGAAGGTGCTTCTGCCCATGCAGCGGAGCGATTTCAAGGGACTCATGAGGGAGATGAAGGGCTACCCGGTCACCATCCGTCTTTTGGATCCGCCGCTCCATGAGTTCCTGCCCAAGCGCGAAGAGCTGATGGTGGAGGTTGCCGTCGCCAAGGCAACGGGCGGCGACGCAAAGAAGATCGCACAGCGCGAAAAGCTGCTCCACCGCGTTGAGGAGCTGCACGAGTTCAATCCCATGCTCGGTCACCGCGGATGCCGCCTCGGCATTACCTATCCCGAGATCACCCGGATGCAGGTCCGCGCCATCCTCGAAGCGGCGTGTGAGCTGTCAAAGGAAGGACAGGCGGTAATCCCCGAGATAATGATCCCGCTGGTCGGGCATGTGAACGAACTGAAGAACCAGAAGGCGCTGGTCATCGAAACCGCCGAGCAGGTAATGAAGGAACAGGGGATCACGCTGGAATACCTGGTAGGCACCATGATCGAGCTCCCCCGCGCCGCCGTCACCGCCGACGAGATCGCCAAGGAAGCCCAGTTCTTCTCCTTCGGCACCAACGACCTGACGCAGACCACCTTCGGGTTCTCGCGCGACGACTCGGCCAAGTTCATCCGCCACTATATCGATACCGGCCTCATGGAGAAGGACCCCTTTGCGGTACTCGACCAGGACGGCGTCGGCAAACTGGTGGCCATGGGCGTGGAGAAGGGCCGTAGCACCCGTCCCGACCTGAAGGTCGGCATCTGCGGCGAGCACGGCGGCGAGCCTTCATCCGTCGAATTCTGTCACAACACGGGGCTCAACTATGTGAGCTGCTCCCCTTACCGGGTTCCCATCGCCCGTATCGCGTCGGCCCAGGCGGCGATCAAGTCGAAGGGGAAGAGTATTTCCAGGGACAAGTAGGAGTGCCTTCATAGGTCCTATAGGACGTATATGACCTATGCAAAAGAGCTCTATGGATAACGATACCCGTTTCATGCGCCGTGCCCTCACCCTGGCCCGCAGGGGCCAGGGGAAGACCTCCCCGAATCCGCTGGTGGGAGCGGTGGTGGTGAAAAAGGGCCTCATCGTCGGCGAAGGGTATCACCAAAGGGCAGGCGGGCCGCATGCAGAGGTAATCGCCCTTGAAGGGGCGGGCAAAAAAGCCGCCGGAGCAACCCTCTACATCTCCCTCGAACCCTGCTGTCACACCGGCAAAAAGACCCCTCCCTGCACAGGGGCCATCATCGCTTCAGGCGTCAAGCGGGTCGTCGTGGCCATGAAAGACCCTAACCCGAAGGTATCGGGCAGAGGTATCCAACAACTAAGAGATGCGGGCATCGAGGTATCCGTCGGCACGCTCGGTCCCGAGGCGCAACGGCTCAACGAAATCTTCCGCAAGTACATCACCACCGGCACCCCCTTTGTACGCCTCAAGATCGCCGAAACCCTCGACGGAAAGATCGCCACGGCCTCGGGTGAATCGCAATGGATTACGGGTGAGGCGGCGAGAAAGCATGGACACCGGCTGCGAAGCTGGTCCGACGCCATTCTCGTCGGGGTCAACACCGTCATCCACGACGACCCGCTTCTTACCGTCCGCTCCGTGAAGGGGAAAGCCCCTCTCCGAATCGTCGTTGATTCTACGCTGCGCACCCCTGTCACTGCCAAGATTGTCGCCGAAAACCCGGTGAATACCATTATTGCCTCTACGTCAGCCGCACCGCCTCAAAAAGTGCAATCTCTGAGAGAGCGAGGCGTGGAGGTGTTGACCGTTGAAGATGAAGCAGGCAAGGTCTCCCTTCCGGCACTGATGAAGGCCCTGGGAGAACGGGGGATCACCAGTGTGCTAATCGAAGGCGGTGCAGAGATTGCGGCGGCGGCCCTGAAGAGCGGGATCGTCGACAGGGTGTTTTTTTTCATCGCACCCAAAATCATGGGAGGCTTGAATTCAAAAGCCGCCATCGGCGGGGATTCGCCGAAAGCACTCTCCCAGGCGGTCTCCCTTGTCAACGTTTCAGCGCGCCGCATCGGCGATGATTTTCTGGTAGAAGGCGATATAAAAAAGGTATAGTAGATTTTACCTATGTTTACCGGTATCATAGAAGAGTTGGGGACGGTCCGGCGGCTTGACCGTGCGGGGCAGTCGGCGCAGCTCGTCATCAGTTGCAAGAAGGTCCTTGAGGGATGCCGCCCTGGCGACAGCATCGCCGTGAACGGGGCATGTCTCACCGTTACGCGGTTCGATGCGGCCTCATTCACCGCCGAGGCATCGTCGGAGACCCTTGTGCGGACGACGCTGGGCGCCTCAAAATCCGGTGACACGGTCAACCTGGAGCGGGCGCTGCGTTTCGGTGACAGGCT
>JAOUDF010000204.1 GCA_029859385.1 Nitrospirota bacterium | reverse complement strand
CGTGGTCAAGCCGTTCACCTCAGAAGAGCTGATGTCCGCTATCCAGAATGTAATTCCCTAGGGTCGGTTGCTAAACTGACCTATCTCATAAACTCCGGATCGATTCTGGAGTACTCTCCCCTTTGACGCGTGTGCTATCCTTGCGTCATTACCGCTATAAAAAGATTGACAAAAATCGTTCGCGATGGTACCGTTTGAGCCCCGTTCGCCGTAAAAACCGTAAAATATCATAGAGATAGCTAGTCGGCCCCGACGGGATGAAGGAGCAATTTTTCGCATGAAGATCGCGATAACCGGCAAGGGTGGCGTAGGCAAGACGACACTGGCAGGCCTGCTTGCCCGACTGTATGCGGCGGAAGGCAGGAAGGTGCTCGCGGTCGATGCAGACCCCGATGCCAACCTGGCATCGTCACTTGGGGTATCCCGCGAGGCGGCCTCGAAGATCCGCGGCATCGCCACCATGAACGAGCTGATCGAGGAGCGCACCGGCGCCCGGGTCGGCTCCATCGGCGGCGTCTACAAGCTCAATCCCAAGGTGGACGACCTGCCCGACACCCTGAGCCTTAAGCATGAAGGTGTAAAGCTGATGGTGCTCGGGAAGTCCAAAGAGGGCGGCTCCGGCTGCTTCTGCCCCGAGAACGTGCTCCTCAAGCGGCTTCTGCAGCACCTGATCGTTCAGCGGAACGAGGTGGTGGTGCTGGATATGGAAGCCGGTATCGAGCATCTGACCCGCGGGACCACCGGCGCCGTCGACGCGTTCATCGTAGTGGTCGAGCCCGGCCAGCGGAGCCTTCAGACCGCCGATCATATCAAGTCTCTGGCCACCGACCTCGGCGTCAAGGAGGTGCTGGTAGTCGGCAACAAGGTGCGGAGCGACGAGGACAGGGAATTTATCAGGCAGAACCTCTCCGGCCAGGAAGTGGTAGGGTTTCTGAGCTATAACCCCGAAGTGCTCCAGGCGGACCTTGGCGGCATCTCGGCATACGATGTCTCTCCCCTGGCGATTTCAGAGGCGAAGGCCATCAGGGATGCCCTGGAGAAGAAACTGATCCGTCGGGAAAAGTCCCGGCTGAGGAAGCAGATATTCGCGGAGCGCGATGCGCTGACCGCCGAAGAGCGCCTTGAAAAGAGCCGCCGGATCGAAGAGAATTTTCTTGCACAACCGGAGTACGCGGCATCGAAATTTATTCTGGCGTTTTCGTCCTTCGGGAGCGAGGTGCTGACCCACGATATTATCCGGCGCTCACTGGAGGCCGGCAAGCGGGTGGCGTTGCCGGTCATCGACCGGAAGACACGGACCCTCGACTTTTTTGAAGTGAAGAACTACGACGAGGATGTTGCCCCCAACTACATGGGGATCCTCGAACCGGTGGAGGGGCGCTGTCCTCTGGTGAACGTTGCCGAGGTCGACCTGATGATCCAGCCGGGCGTTGGTTTTGACCCCGAGGGAAACCGCATGGGATATGGCGGCAGCTTCTACGACCGCTTTATTGCGAAGCATGCCTTCTCGGCACCGAGGGTGGCGATTGCCTTCGATCTTCAGGTACGGGAAAACATTCCGGCCGAGGCGCATGACGTCAAGGTCGACAAGATAGTGACCGAAGAGCGGGTGCTGGCATTTACCCCGTCAGCGACCTGAGCAGCGCATGGACAAGAAGAAGATAGCCGACGGGATGCGTCTTATCCTCGAGGGAATAGGCGAGGACGTCACGCGACCCGGACTTGCCGATACCCCGCGACGGGTAGCCGAGATGTACGGGGAGATACTGGGCGGGGTCGAAAGCGCTACCGCCGATGTTCTCCAGCCCATCGTCGGCGAGAGCCACGATGAGATGGTGCTCATCAAGGACATCTCGTTCTATTCGGTCTGTGAGCACCATTTTCTGCCCTTCTTCGGCAAGGCGCACATCGCCTATATTCCGGGAGAGGGGAAGATCGCCGGGATCAGTAGTCTTGCCGAGGCGTTGCGCCTTCTGGCAAGCAGACCGCAGGTACAGGAACGGCTGACATCCCAGCTGGCCGACCTCATTATGGAAAGCCTCACCCCGCGGGGGGCCATGGTGGTCATCGACGCGGAACATCTGTGCATGTCGATGAGGGGCGTAAAGAAGCCGGGACACAGGACGGTGACCTCGGCGGTACGCGGGTTGTTCAGGACGCGAAACTCGACGCGAATGGAAATGCTGGAATTAATCCGGCAGTAGGATTAAAATCTCAAAATCCGAAGATAGATTTTTGGGGGTTTTGTTAACTTTACACAGTAGGAGAAGGGTATGACACAGGCTACCGGAAGTGGAACGGCTGCACAGATTATCGACGGCAAGGCAATATCGACCCAGATGAAAGAGGCCATGAAGGCCGAAGTAGTGGCACTGGAGGCAAAAGGGATCAAGCCCGGCCTCGCGGTGGTGCTTGTCGGTGAGAACCCTGCGTCGGTCGTCTATGTGCGGAACAAGGGGAAGGCCTGCACCGAGGTGGGCATCCACTCCGTTGAGCACAAGATCCCGGCCGAGACCACCGAGGCCCAGCTGCTCTCCCTGATCGACCAGCTCAACAACGACCCCAAGATCAACGGCATCCTCGTTCAGCTCCCCCTGCCCAAGCATATCAATGAGAAGCGCGTGCTCGACGCTATCAGCCCCACCAAGGACGTGGACGGTTTCCATCCCTTCAACGTGGGCAAGCTGGCCGTCGGCGAGGCGCTGTTCCCGCCCTGCACCCCCTTCGGCGTCATCAAGATGATCGAACATGCGGGCGTCTCCATGGAAGGTAAGAACGCGGTTGTAGTCGGCCGCAGCAACATCGTGGGCAAGCCGGTGGCGCTCATGCTTCTGCAGAAGAACGCAACGGTAACCATCACCCACTCCAAGACGAAAAATCTGAAGGAAGTATGCCGCGAGGCGGACATACTGGTAGCCGCCATCGGCAAGGCCAACTTCGTTACGGCGGACATGGTCAAGCCCGGCGCGGTGGTCATCGACGTAGGCATAAACCGCCTCGACGACGGCAAGCTGGTGGGCGATGTGGACTACGCCCCCTGCGCCGAGGTGGCAGGCTGGATTACGCCGGTCCCCGGCGGCGTCGGTCCCATGACCATCACCATGCTGCTCTACAACACCATCAATTCGGCCAAGAGGGCGAACGGGATGGTGGCGGAAACAGGATTATAATTGCAGATGCCCGGCATCACCGTACCCGACATCGTCAGGATGAAGGCCGACGGCCGGCGGATCGTCATGGTCACCGCCTACGATTACGCCTTTGCCCGGCTGGCCGATGAGGCGGGTGTCGATGTGGTGCTGGTGGGCGATTCGCTGGGGATGGTGGTGCAGGGGCATTCGACGACCCTGCCGGTGACGGTGGACCAGATGGTTTACCACACAACCATTGTCAGGCGCGGAGTGGAGAAGGCCCTCGTCGTTGGCGACATGCCGTTCCTCTCCTATCAGGCCAACAGGGACGATGCGGTCTGGAATGCCGGCCGGTTTCTCAAGGAGGCGGGTGCTGCCGCGGTGAAGCTGGAAGGCGGCGTCGCGATATCTGATACCATCGCGTCTATGGTGAAGGCCGACATCCCGGTCATGGGGCATGTGGGCTTAAGGCCCCAGGCGGTCCATGCCATGGGGGGGTACAAGGTTCAGGGGCGCGGCCTCGACGCCCAGCGGGTGCTGGACGATGCCCTGGCGGTGGAGGCTGCGGGCGCCTTTTCGATAGTGCTGGAAGGAGTTCCGGCGGAACTGGCGGCCCGGATAACCGGGGCGCTGAAGATCCCAACCATAGGGATAGGCGCCGGTTCCGACTGCGACGGACAGGTGCTGGTCATGCACGATATGCTGGGGCTTTTCGACCGGCCGTCGCCGAAGTTCTCCAAGCGGTATGCCGATCTCGGAGCAGCGACGATAGAGGCCTTTCGCCGCTACGGTGACGAGGTTCGGTCGGGGAAGTTCCCCGGTGATGAGCATACGATTGCGTAGGTGCGCCGGACTGATCCGACCGATCAGTCGGATACCCCGGCGCCCTAGTTAACGTTGAAGGTGCAAGAGAGTCGATGTCCGAGGCCAAGCTGAAAGTTGTCCTGCTCCGCCATACGCCGGAGCCTGAAGAAGTGGTGGCCATGGCGGCCAAGCTCTGCTACAGTGCCGCCGACATCGAAGACCTTCAGTCGCGGATTGTCGCGAAGGACCAGAAAAAATTCGTGGAGAAGCTGGTTCATATGAACCACCTCTCTCCCATCGAGCATGTGAGCTTCACCTTCGGCATCGAGGGGATTTCCCGGGCCTGCTCCCATCAGCTGGTGCGGCACCGGCTTGCGTCCTACTCCCAGCAGAGCCAGCGCTATGTAGGAGAGAAGAGTTCCGACTCGGGCAAGACCTTCGACTATATCATTCCTCCGGCGGTGAAGAATGCCGGGAAAGCAGAATGGTATGCGGAGAAGATGGCGCAGCTCCAGTCGTGGTACGACGAACTGGTGACCGCCCTTGGCGATGCCGGGGAGAAGTCTTTTGAGGATGCCCGG
>JAOUDF010000203.1 GCA_029859385.1 Nitrospirota bacterium | reverse complement strand
CCTTCTCATCAGCGGCCCTCTCAGCAGCGACCTTCTCAGCAGCGACCTTCTCGGCAGCGGCCTTCTCGGCAGCGGCCTTCTCAGCGGCGGCCTTCTCGGCAGCGACCTTCTCGGCAGCGGCCGTATCCTTAGGTGCTTCTATCGGAGCTTGCGCAGGCGCGGCGGCTTCGCCACCCAACTGGGCCAGTTGCTGGTTGGCTTCGGTTAACAGACGACTCTGGGGATATTTCTGTTGAAGTGTAAGCAGAGCCTGTTTGGCCTCCGCCGGTTTCTGCAGCTTGATATACGATTTGGCGGTCCAGAGGAGGGCCAGATCGCCGAGCTTGGAGTTGGGGTACTTTTCAAGCAGGTCCTTGAAGACGGCAATCGCCTTCTCGCTCTGACCATCCTGATAGAGGCGGTAACCGTCATACAGAAGTATCGAATCGTATTCCTGCGCGGGAGCAGCGTGGATTGCTACCGGCTGGAAAAGGAGGCCGGCACAGGAAATAAGGGCTGCCGCGACTATCCCCCTAACGAGCTTTAGACAACGGCCGGTCACAGATAACGCAAAAGGGAAGGACATTATTGGCCCAATCCGGACAAAGGGTTGCAACGGTTGAGGATATTGTCTGAAAAATCAGCAGAATATAAGCATGACGGGCGTGCTTTGTCAATAGCTTTTCCGCGAGCAAGTATTGACACAGTGCCACTATTCGGATACCCTGCGACAATCTCGAAGTATGCAGGCAGGCTTGGGCAAATCATGCTCCCTTTTACCCCCTATTTTATTTCCTGGAATACCACCAAACGCTGCAACCTGAAGTGCTCGCACTGCTATCTGGATGCCGCCGACCTTTCCGGCGATACCTCCAACGAGCTGACTACCGACGAGTGTTATCGGCTGATCGATCAAATGTCTGAAGTAGCCCCGGGCGCCATGCTTATCATCACCGGCGGCGAACCGCTGCTGCGGCCCGACATCTATGATATCTGCTCCTACTCTTCCCAAAAAGGATTTATTTCGGTCCTCGGCACCAACGGTACGCCCGTCACCGATGAAACAGCGGCCCGGCTGGTTGAATGTGGCGTCAAAGGGGTCGGCATCAGCCTCGACTCCATGGACCCGAAGATTCATGACGACTTCCGTAAGATTGACGGCTGCTGGGAGGGCGCGGTACGGGGCATGGAGGCCTGCCGCACGCACGGGCTCGATTTTCAGGTACAGACCACGGTGGTGGAGAGCAATTATAATCAGATCAAAGACCTCATCGACTTCTCCTACCGGGCGGGAGCCAGGGCCTTCAACCTCTTTTTCCTCGTCTGCACCGGCCGGGGCCAGGACCTCACCGACATTACGCCGGAGCAATACCACGCAACCCTCGATATGCTGGTCGATATTCAGGATAACTACCCCGGCATGATGGTGCGCGCCCGTTGCGCCCCGCATTATACCCGCAACGCCCTCGACAGCCCCAACAAGGAAGGGTACGTTACCGGCTACAACAAGCCCTGCACCGCAGGCACCAACTACTGCCGCATATCACCGGAGGGTGACGTCACCCCGTGCCCCTACATGCCGATCAGCGCCGGGAATGTCCGCCAGCGCAGCTTTGTCGATATCTGGCGAAATTCACCGCTGTTTGAAGAATTCCGTAATCCGACTTTGAAGGGCAAATGCGGCTCCTGCGAGATATCGCATCTGTGCGGCGGATGCCGTGCCCGGGCCTACGCGCACACCGGAGACATCATGGCCGAAGACCCGTGGTGCAATCACGAACCCGAGGGAATCGCCGTCCCGGAACCGGAAAAACTCCGCCCCCTCGACACCACCGAGGAGTTCACTCTCTACTGGGAAGATGAAGCCAGGGCGCGCCTTGCCGAGGTACCCAACTTCGCGAGAGGGTTTGTAGTGAAAGGGGTAGAGGGAATGGCGAAAGCCAAGGGGCTCGACAGGGTCACCGCTGAACTGATGGCAGAGGCGCGGGCGAAACGGGACGAAATGATGAAGAGCCGCTTCAAAGGCCTTTTCAGTATGTTCACCGGTAAAAAATAAAGGAGAATCGAAAAATGGAAGGGCCGAAAAAAGGGATGAAAAGAAAACTGTTCGGGGCAATCCTCATAATGCTCAGCGGGCTGGATTATCTGCTGGCCATGAAGGGGAATTTCGCGCCGCCGCTCTTTACCGTAAGCCTCTTTGTCGCCGGCATTGTGCTGTGCATCTGGGGAGTCATCGCCGACAGCCGGTCCGCCGCCCAAGCCCAGTCCAACGCCGCATCGTAAAGCAGACGCATCAATGAACGGTCTTGCCGGCACTCCTGCGATGCCGCAGGAACTCGATAATCCCCGGCATGATCGATAGGATGATGATTACCAGAATGACAAGGGTGAAGTTCTTCTTCACCACCGGCAGGTTCCCGAAGTAATACCCCGCGAAGATAAAGATCGCCACCCACATCACCGCGCCGGTCACATTGTAGACCAGAAATTTCCCGTAGCTCATGCTCCCCACCCCTGCCACAAAGGGGGCGAAGGTGCGGATGATGGGGACAAAGCGCGCGATGATGATGGTCTTGCCGCCGTGCTTTTCGTAAAACCGGTGCGTCCTCTCCAGGTACTCCTTTTTCAGGAACCGCGAATCCTCCCGCTGAAATACTTTTGGCCCGATGTAGTGCCCTATCCCGTAGTTGACCGTGTCGCCAATAATGGCGGCGGCAGTGAGAAGCAGAAAAAGATAGACGGGATTCATGCCGCCCAGCGAGGCAATTGCCCCTGCGGCAAAGAGGAGCGAATCGCCGGGCAGGAACGGCGTAACCACCAGCCCGGTCTCGCAGAAGACGATGAGGAAGAGGATAAGGTACGTCCATGTTCCGTAGCTCTGCGTGATCTCGGCGAGGTGTTTGTCCAGGTGCAGGAATATGTCGATAAAACCCTTGATCAGCTCCATCCGCGCTCCTCAAAGCATTGAAACAACAACGCCCGCCTTTTCAGGCGGGCGTCCTATTTTACCGCATCCCTTTGGCCAGCGCCTCAAGCCGCGCCACCCGCTCTTCCATGGGAGGGTGGGTCGAGAAGAGCGAACGGATGCCACCGCCGGAAAGCGGGTTCACAATGAACATATGGGCGGTGGCGGGGCTTGCATCCATGGGTATCTGCTGGGCGCCCATGTGGAGTTTTCTCAGGGCATTGGCCAGCGCCATGGGGTTGCCGCACATCCTGGCGCCGCCCTCGTCGGCGACATACTCACGGGACCGGGAGATGGCCATCTGTATCAGCATGGCGGCGATCGGCCCTACAATCATCATGACTATTGCAGCAATAGGGCTGCCTCCTTCTTCTCTATCGTTGCTCCTGCCGCCGAAGATGGCCGCCCACTGGGCCATCTGGGCCAGATAGCTGATGGCTCCCGCCATCACCGCGGCAATGCTGCCGATGAGGATATCGCGGTGCTTCACATGGGCCAGCTCATGGGCCATAACGCCCTCAAGCTCCTGCTCGCTCAGCAGCCTGATGATCCCCTCAGTGGCTGCCACGGCGGCATGGTTGGGGTTGCGGCCGGTAGCGAAGGCGTTGGGCGTCATCTCGGGGATGATGTACACCTTCGGCATGGGCATGCTGGCCTTCTGGCTCAGGTTACGGACAATGCGGTAGAGCGTCGGCGCTTCGGCCTCGGTGACTTCCTGCGCACGGTACATCTTCAGCACAATCTTGTCGCTGAACCAGTACGAGATAAAGTTCATGCCGAATGCAAAGAGCAGGGCGATGGTCATCCCCTGTTGCCCGCCCATAGCGGCGCCGGCCCAAACCACCATCAAGGTCAGAAATACGAGAAGCACCATGGTACGCAGACTGTTCATCTTTTTGAAACCTCCGTTAATTGTCTATAAACAACAAAGACCTTTACCTTAACCCATCGAACGGTCTTCGACCGTCGAATCACGATTAAGATAAAGGTCTTGCTCTGTTAAACATGGATCATGTCCAACCTGGTAGAACCGGGCCTATTCAGCCGTCCTGACGATCCTACCTATCCGCCAAAAAACCCGGCGGACAGCTACTCCCCTTTATTCGAAAGCAATAAATTTATTGCACAGACCCGCTTGTTTGTCAAGCTGGTTCTTTTCCAACTATTTCTTCTGCTTGAGCTTTTCCTTCGCTATGGCCGCCTCGGGCGCCAGCGGATAGGCGTCGACTATCTTCCGGTACTGGGCCTTGGCCGCTTCGCGGTTTCCGAGCGCATCCATGGAGAACCCTTTCTTGAGGTAGGCGCTGGGCACCTTTATGGCACCCTGATAGTTCTTTATCACCTTGTCGAACTCAACGATCGCCTTGTCGAACTCTTTCCTGCTGTAATAACACTCACCGAGCCAGTACTGCGCATTGGGGGCAAGCATGGCATCGGGGAAATCACTCAGAAATTCCTCAAAACCGGTGATGGCAAGATCGTAGTTCCCCCTGGAAAAGTCCCCGTATGCCTTCTGGTAAATCTCTGAAGGGTCTCCGGCAGGGACCGGCGGCATCCCCCCTTCGCTATTATCAGC
>JAOUDF010000202.1 GCA_029859385.1 Nitrospirota bacterium | reverse complement strand
CATCCTCACCCCGACCCTCTCCTTGAGGGAGAGGGAGCAAGGAGATATCCGGTTGCAGTAGGGAAGTATCAATAGGTTTGAAGTCGGGCCCAAAGGGGCACCCACAGGAACAGGAATGCCTGAAGAACCATAACCCGGAAACTGCATCCTTGAGATTTTGGCGCAGGTGATATACATTTTACAGTCCGTCTTCATGGTTTCTTTGCGTACCCCGGCGGCCGGATGGGGTCGTATTGCAGGAGTAGATTGAATGGGCTTTACTGAAGAGGTTTCGTTTCTTGTCGCTTTCACCGCGGGAATGCTGTCGTTTTTTTCTCCCTGCGTGCTGCCGCTGATTCCTTCCTATGTCTCGTTTATCACCGGATTTTCCTTCGAGGAGCTCACCGGCAAGGTAAACAGGGCGCATATCAGGAAAGAGACGATTATCAACTCCCTGCTGTTTATCCTGGGGTTCTCCATCGTATTCATTCTGATGGGGGCGTCGTCCAGTTTCCTTGGGAATGCCCTGTTGCGTCATCAGGATGTCATAAGAAAGGTCGGCGGCGCGCTGATTGTCTTCTTCGGTCTCTATATCACCGGCGTTATCAAGCTCGATTTTCTGCTCAGGGAACGAAAGGTCCATCACCTGCACGCAAAGCCGGTAGGGTTGCTGGGGACCGTATTCGTGGGTATGGCCTTTGCCGCCGGCTGGACCCCCTGTGTCGGCCCCATCCTCGGGTCGATCCTCCTCTACGCAAGCAGCGAGGGATCGGTCAGCCGGGGAGTGCAGCTTCTTTTCGTCTACTCACTGGGCCTCGGCATTCCCTTTTTCCTGACGTCTCTGGCAATCAATTCGTTCCTTCTGCATGTAAAGAAGATCAACCGTTACATGAAGGCCATTACCGTTACGGGAGGGGTTTTCCTCATCTTTGTGGGTGTGCTGATCTTCACCAATTCCTATCAGATATTCGCCGGGTACGTATCGATCTTTTTCGATAAGTTTCAGTAGGGAGGCGGTAACGCATGGTCTATGACGTAATTGTGGCGGGTCTGGGGCCGGGCGGCGCCATCGCGGCTTATGAGCTGGCAAAATCCGGCATGAAGGTGCTGGCGCTCGAAAAGGCGAAGCTCCCGCGATACAAGGCATGCGGCGGCTGCGTGGCAACCAAGGTCGACCAGGTGCTCGATTTCAGCCTGGAGCCGGTTACCGAGCGGAAGGTCTACGGCGCCGTCTTTACCTATCGCGGGAAAAGCGCGGTGGAGATCGTTTCCGACCGGCCGCTGGGGTATATGACCATGAGAGACCGCCTCGATAACCTGCTGACGGAAAAGGCAAAGGAAGCGGGGACGGCGATAAGGGACGGCGAGGCCGTAGACCGCATTATCACCGACGGGCGCGGCGTTGAGGTATTTACGGAGAGGGGGAAGTTTCAGGGCAGGGTGCTCATCGGCGCCGACGGGGTCAACAGTGTTGCCGCTCGTGCGCTGGGAGTCGACGGCGAGATGAAGAAGGCCGTTGCCCTTGAGGTTGAGGCGAAGGTCCCGGCGGAAAAGGCCGACGCAATCGGCCGGGTCGCCCGGATCGATTTCGGGGTGGTCCCCGGTGGTTACGGGTGGGTCTTCCCCAAGGCGGATACCCTCTCCTTCGGCATCGGCGGTCTCAGAAGCAACGGCGGGAACTTCAGACATTATCTTGACGACTACATTAAGAAAGACCGGTCCCTTGCGGGCGTCGAGATCGACCGCGTTTACGGCCATCAGATACCGGCCTTTGAAGGAGGGCTTTCCAGGCTGTCGGGGGATTCGGTCCTCCTGGTAGGGGATGCCGGCGGGCTGGTCGATCCGTTCCTTGGAGAGGGGATTTATTACGCCGTCCGAAGCGGTCAGATAGCCGCCGAGACGGTAAAGGCCCATCTGAATAACGGCGAGGCGTTGTCGTCCTATGACGAGAAGATCAGGGGCGAGATATACCCCGAGCTTGAAGCCGCCCTCAAGGTAAGTCGGTTCGCCTATGCCCACCCGTGGCTCTGGCATCAGATCATGCGGGCCAACAAGGGATTGCTGCAATCGTTCTTCGACGTCATCCGCGGCGAGGACCGTTACGACAACTTTGTCAACCGCATGCGGGACAAGGTTGCGCTTCTGCCGAGAAAGATCGGGTTTTGACCGCAGGGCATGGTTCCCTTTCCCGGTAATCATGGCAAAACGGGCAGTATTGTGCTAATTTGAAGTTTAAGACATCAGCACATTTCTCCCGGTTTTGGAGGTGCAGTGATGAAGAGAATACTGGTTCCGTGGGACGGGTCGGAGTCGTCGAACGAAGCACTCAGAATGGCCGCCGGCCTGGCGTCGAAGGCGTCGTCGACACTGGAAGTACTGTATATAATCCCTTCGTCGACCGAGTGGAAGGGGCCTCTGGATAATCCGACGGTGGCCTGTAGCATCGCCAGGGTGGAAGACTTCGAGAAATGCATTGCGGATACCTCGGCGCTGCTCAACAGGGTTACCTCCATTACGGCGCAGACCGGTACATCCCCCATGGTAACGGTAAAGGTGGGAAACCCGGTAAAGCAGATTGTCGCCCATGCGAGCGCCACAAAGCCATCGCTCATAGTCATGGGAACCAGGGGGTTGGGGCGTTGGAAAGGACTCTTCCTCGGGAGCGTTTCGAACCGGCTGATCCATTCGGCCCCGTGTCCGGTACTGCTGGTGAACCAGGCGAGAAAGATAGACACCATTCTCGTGGCCGTGGATGACTCATCGGCCTCACGGAATGCAGTCATGTGGATCGCATCACTGGCCGGGGCTACCGGTGCAAAGGTCACGCTTCTCGCCGTTGACCGGGTGGTGCCCACCATCCTTCCCGTACCGGGTGAGTATGAGGTGGTAAACCTGCACACCGGGGTGCTTGCAAAACAGGCCCTGCAATCGTGCAGGCAGGCTGCCCAGGAGGCGGGGCTTGCCGTCCGGGAGATCGAGGAGGCCGGAGACCCGACTGAACGGATTCTGGCGGTGGCGGCAAAAGGGGAATACGACCTGGTAGTGCTTGGCAGCCATGGTCGAAGCGAAATGGAAGACCTGTTTACCGGGGGTACCGGCGACAGGGTGGCGCACATGGCGGAAAGGCCTGTGCTGATTGTTCGATAACAACTGAAGGAGAAGATGATGAAGAAACTGATGACGCTGGTGTGGGTTGCGGTATTTGCTCTGGCTTTGGGAGGCATGTCGTTTGCCGATCCGGGCATGATGAAGAGCGGCGAGGACTGCCCCCTGAAGGCCGCCGGCAAGGATTGTCCGCTGGAGGCGGGCAAGAAAGACAAGGATTGCGACCACCAGAAGGATGAAAAGTGTGAGAAGGAGCAGCATCGCGGACACGGCGACAATTGCCCTCTTCAGCGGTATGCGGTCAAGGGCAAGCACACGGGGAGCATTCCGCTTATTCTGAAAAACAAGGAAGCACTCAAGATCACCGACGATCAGAAGAAGCAGCTGGTCAGCATCCTGGTGGAGAGCCAGAAAGCGAAAATCCGCAAGAAGGCAGAGGAGGATATCCTTGAGATCGACCTGAAGGCCGAGTTGCACAAGTCGCCGGTTGACCTGGAGAAAGCCTCGGCCTTGCTTCGCGAAGTCGAGAAGGTAAGGGCCGATATCGCTATCGATTGCCTCACGGCAAGGGAGGGTGCGATGAAAGTTCTCAATGATGAGCAGCGGGAGAAGCTTAAGGAGTTGGCGAGAGGCGGGAAGAAATAACGTTCACTGCCCGGAGGCCTGGAAGGTCATATGTATCGCGCTTTAAGAGTAAAAGGATGGGTCTTGGCGGCCATGCTCCCGCTGTTGACGGTGATGGTCCTGCTTTCATCACCGGTCAATTTGCTGGCCGATGAAGGGTTCAAGCCGGGCGTCATCGCAGCGGACTTCACCCTGCCGGATATGGCCGGAAAGCAGGTGGCGCTTTCGCAGTACAAGGGGAAGGTGGTGCTGCTCAATTTCTGGGCGATGTGGTGCCGTCCGTGCCGGGCGGAGATGCCGTCCATGGAAAAGCTCTATAGTGCCTACAAGGACAAGGATTTCGTCATCCTTGCCGTAAGCATGGACCATAAGGAGAAGGGCGAGGTCGTTGAGTTCATAAAAAAGAACGGCTACACCTTTCCCGTCCTCCTCGATCCCGACGGCGCCCTCTCGGAAAACTATAAAGTCCCCTACATCCCTGCTACGTTTGTTATAGACCGCCAGGGACAGATCGTTTTCCGGGAGTATGGCGCGCGGAAGTGGGATTCCGCCGCAGCCAGGGGAAAAATAGACGAACTTCTTTCAAAAAAATAGGAACTCATGACTACCTGCCCTTTCTGTAACAGTACTCTTGAAGCCGATGCCGCATTCTGTACGCAGTGCGGACGGAACGTTTCACACATCGATCACTCGAAGGCACGCCCTCGTAAACGATGGGTTGCAACAGGCATCGCCGCCGTTGCCCTCATCCTGGCGGGAGCCGTTGGACTCTGGGCCTCCCAGGGTGGAAATGCCGGCTGGATTTCCGCCAAGCTTGG
>JAOUDF010000201.1 GCA_029859385.1 Nitrospirota bacterium | reverse complement strand
GATGCGCTGGAGGCGGCCCACCTCGGCGCCGACGCCCTCGGATTTAATTTCTATCCGAAGAGCCCCCGGTATATCGACCCCGAGAAGGCGAGGGAGATCATCCGAGAGCTGCCCCCCTTTGTGACCGTCGTGGGGTTGTTTGTCAACGAGGATACGGTGCGGGTCGAGGAGATCGCCGATCGGTGCGGTATCGACATCCTTCAGTTCCACGGCGACGAAACCCCCGAATACTGCGCGGGATTCAGTCGCCGGGTGATAAAGGCCTTCCGGATAAAGGACCGGGAAGACCTCGACTACCTGCGAGCCTTTAACGTCAGCGCCCATCTGCTGGATGCCTACTCGGAGAGCGCCTACGGCGGCACGGGAAAGACCTTCAACTGGGAACTGGCCGCCGAGGCAAAGGCGATGGGAAGGGTGATCCTGGCGGGCGGGCTGACGCCGCGGAATGTGGCAGATGCCGTCGGCACGGTGGGACCCTATGCGGTGGACGTGGCCTCCGGCGTGGAATCGGCGCCCGGGCGGAAAGACCCGGCGCTGATGGCCGAGTTTATTAGGCGTGCAAAAGGTGTAGTATCGTGATATATCTGTGTCCGTTTTGTGAGAAGCAGCTTGAGAACAAGGTAAAGGGCGGTTGGGAGTGCAAGTGCGGTGAATATGTGCCGGCGGGGTACGAGAAGACGCCGTCCCATTGCGACGACTGCTCGATTCTGGATGTATGCCCGCTGAGGCGGGTAGGAGGCGATTCGCCGCTGGATTGCTCGCATTAGTAATATTCTGTAGAGGACTTTTTGATGTTACCTGACAAGAAAGGCCATTTCGGCATCTACGGTGGCAAATTTGCCCCTGAAACCCTCATGCCTGCGCTGGACGAGCTGGAGAAGGCGTACCAGAAGGCGCAGAAGGACAAGGGGTTCCAGGAAAAGCTGGGCCACCTACTCAAGGAGTTCATCGGCAGGCCGACTCCTCTCTTCTTCGCGGAACGGCTCACAAAGCATATCGGTGGGCCAAAGATATACCTGAAGCGGGAAGACCTCTGCCACACCGGCGCCCACAAGATCAACAACGCCCTTGCCCAGGTACTTCTCGCGAAGGAGATCGGCAAGAAGCGTGTCATCGCCGAGACCGGTGCGGGGCAGCACGGCGTGGCCACTGCCACTGCGGCAGCCCTGTGCGGGCTTGAGTGCGAGATCTACATGGGTACCGAGGACATGGCCCGGCAGGCGCTCAACGTCTTCCGGATGCGGCTCCTTGGCGCGAAGGTCACCGGCGTGGACAACGGCAGCAAGACCCTCAAGGACGCCATCAACGAGGGTTTGAGGGACTGGATCACCAATGTCCACTCGACCCACTATGTAATGGGGACGGTCTTCGGGCCGCACCCCTTCCCCATGATGGTGCGCGACTTCCAGTCGGTCATCGGCCGGGAGGCGAAACGGCAGATCGTCAGTGCCGAGGGGCGGTTGCCCGACTATCTCGTGGCCTGCGTCGGCGGCGGTTCCAACTCCATGGGGCTCTTTTACCCCTTCCTCCGCGACAAGTATGTGCGGATGGTGGGCGTGGAGGCCGGCGGACGGGGGATTGAGGGTGGTGAGCACGCGGCCCGCTTTGCCGGCGGATCGGTCGGCGTGCTTCAGGGGACCAAGAGCTACCTCCTGCAGGACGAGGACGGGCAGGTGCTGGGGACTCACTCGGTATCGGCGGGTCTCGACTACGCGTCGGTGGGACCGGAACATGCCTACTATCACGACAACGGGCGCATCGAGTACGACTACGCCACCGATGACGAGGCGCTGGCCGCTTTTGATCTGCTGGCGTCGCAGGAGGGGATCATTCCCGCGCTGGAAAGTTCTCATGCCGTGGCCCATGCGGTGAAGCTGGCGACACACCTGCCAAAAGGGGCGATCATGATCGTCAACCTTTCCGGCCGGGGAGATAAAGACGTCATGCATGTGGCAAAAATACGAGGAATAAACATGTAGACCCCTTCGGGGTTATATAAACCGAGTACGCTATGTCAAATATTGCTAAAACATTCGAAAAACTGAAAAAACAAAAAAACAAGGCCCTGGTCCCCTACATCATGGCGGGTGATCCCGAGCTGGCCATTACCGAGGCGCTGGTTCCCGAGCTGGCCAAGGCCGGGGCCGATATCATCGAGCTTGGGGTTCCCTTCTCCGACCCGCTGGCCGATGGCCCCACCATCCAGCGGGCTGCTGAGCGGGCCTTGAGGCACCGGGTGTCGCTGGCCAACGTCATCGCCATGGTGAAGCGGCTTCGCAGCGGCGGTTGTACGGTTCCTATAGTCCTTATGACCTACTACAACCCTGTGCTGAAATACGGTGAGAAGCGATTCGTAAAAGACGCCGTTTCCGCCGGTGTGGACGGTGTCATCGTCCCCGACCTTCCGCCCGAGGAGGCCGGCGTGCTCAAGCAGGCTGCCGAAAAGGCCGGGCTCGATACCATATTTCTCCTGGCCCCCACCAGCACGGCTGAGCGGATAGCGCTGGTAGGCGGCGTTACATCCGGTTTTATCTATTACGTTTCCCTCACCGGCGTTACCGGTGCACGGAAGGCCCTGGCCGAAGGGCTGGCGACCTCGGTAAAGAAAATCAAGAAAACTACCGATAAGCCTGTCTGTGTCGGCTTTGGAGTGTCGACCCCCGAGCAGGCGGCCGAAGTGGCCGGATTTGCCGACGGCGTTATCGTGGGAAGCGCGCTGGTAAACGTCATCGAGCAGCATGTCGGCAAGAAGGGGTTGGTAAAGGAGGCCGCCACGTTCGTAAGCGTGCTGAAGAAGGCGATCTCATAGGAGGGTAGATGCAGTTACGCGTCCTGGGATGTTATGGTGGAGAAACCCCTGACCACCGGACTTCCTCCTTTCTGGTGGATGACAGCCTTCTGCTCGACGCGGGAAGCGCCTGTTCAGGGCTCCCTCTCGAAGATCAGCTGAAGATCAAGCACATCCTCCTGACCCATACCCACATGGACCATATCCGGTCGATCCCCTTTCTGCTCGATAATGTGCTGGGCAAGGTCAGCCACAAGATCACCATCTGGGGGATCCCCGAGGTGCTGGAACTGCTGCACGACAACCTCTTCAACAACATGATCTGGCCCGATTTCACCAAGATACCCACGCCGGAGAAGGCCCTTCTTGTCCTCAATCCACTGACGCCTGGGCAGGAAACGGATGTCGATGGGTACAAGGTCACGGCCATCCCCGTAAACCACACCGTCCCCACGGCGGGGTTCATCGTCGATAACGGCGAGATGTCGCTTCTTTACAGCGGCGACACCGCGGAGACCGACGAGATATGGAAGGCGGGGAACGAGAGGGCCAACCTCAAGGTGGTGCTGGCGGAGACATCGTTCCCTGCCGAGATGGCCAAGTTTGGCGATCTGACCAAGCATTTGACAAGTGAAAACCTTCCCGGTGAACTGAAGAAACTCAACCGGCCCGAGGTGCCGGTCTATATCTATCACACCAAACCGGCGCATAACGCTACCATCAAATCTGAACTTGCCGCCATAGAGGGATACGATATCCGGATTATGGCGGATGGTGAAAGCTATTCGTTCTAATCTCCGCCACTTTCTGATTTACAGCGTGACGAGTTTCCATCCATTACAGTAATTTAATGATTTCCATGGGGTGAGATCAGTCACCCACTCAAAAGTGTAAGGTTTTTAATAAATGATTATCGAACAAGGTTCGCCTTGCTTGTTGTCATTAAGTTGCTGTATTTTAATTAAAAAAAATACATATGCTGGACTATTGAAACCAGTGGTGTCGAAAAACTTTACACTGTCTTTTTTGCCCTTTCTCGCAATATGTTTGTAAATCAAGGCAAAATATGAATGGTGTGATATTTGCAACATTGGCCTGACTAATCCTGTACATTGTTTTTGACCTAGTTGCATGATTTTTTTATGGAGAGGAGGTGAAGAAATGAAAAGACTGATGTTCCTGGCGGGTGTGGTCGGCGCTACATTGTTTGGTTCTATGCAGGCGCAGGCAATTCCCGTGCAATTTACGTACACGTCATACATCACCGATTCCACAGTAGAAGGGGTCGACCCTGATGACATCGTTACGCTTAACATCATCGCTGATAACGGTGGCAGTGGGCTGAATTCCCAATCGTGGACTATTGGAGATATTATTTCCGGTTCGCTCAGCGCAGGCCCCTCTTACTGGCAAAGCTATATCGACGGTTGGTTCAGCAACGCATCGTGGACGGCGTTTGCTACCGATGGAGCGGGGAACCTGATAACGACAGCTTTTTACGGGACAACATCCTCGCCAAACCACCAGGATTCGTATGGTTCTGGTGACCCAATTTATTTATGGAACTCTGAGTTTGATGACTATGATGGCGGAACTGCTTATTTCGCAGTTTATCTGGAGACCCTTGATAACTGGTCAGTAACCGCGGTGGATCGTCAACCCGTTCCCGAACCCGGCACATGGCTGCTGCTTGGTTCCGGCCTTGCGGGCCTGGCTGTTTTCAGGAAGAGGTTTGCACAGAAGTAAGTTGAGATAGAGAGACGCAGT
>JAOUDF010000200.1 GCA_029859385.1 Nitrospirota bacterium | reverse complement strand
TCGAAATATCGACATGACGGGGGCTGTTCCCATCGGGACGTGCCTGATCAACAGTACGAATGGACTCTTTTGTCATTACCTGCTCCCAAAGGGTACTCTCTATAGTTATTCACTATAACATTTGGGCGGGTAATCAGAAACCATGAAAGGGAACTGTGCGAACTATCGAGAGGTGGCCGAACTTTATTCAGTACGACATGGCGAGGGATGGGGCTTGGTAGTACCGTTGGTCAAGCGGCCTTTATTTCCCGCACTGATATCCTCAGGCAGCATTCATCCTGCGCAGAGTAAACGTCTCCCGGTCGTGCACGAAGATTTCCGGATTCTTCATAACCGATGAAGCCGCCTCAATCCAGTCACCCTGCAGATAGGGCACCATGCCGCCATCGACGATGAGCACGTCCGCATCCTTGCAGCCGGCCTTAAATACCGTGGGATGCCCTTCAAAAACCGTTACCGTATGCCCTATATAGGCAAAGCCCAGCAGGAAGCCGAAAAAAGGGATCATGCTGGAGATATCCAACCTGTAGGCGCTGAAATCGTTACAGGCTATGGCGACAACATGCTTCCTTGCGTCGGGAGGCAATATTTCAGCGATGGCGGCCACCCGCTCCTCCGGCATCGATCCTGGGCGTGGACAGGGCTTCCTGATAAGTCTCCGTGACGGAGTGACAATGGCGACATATCGGTCCTTGTCCTGCCAGGCCCCATCTCCCGTTGCATCATGCCTGACCTTGGCAAAGACCTCCTCCATGTCAGGCAATTCCTTGACTCCAGGCATATAAGGCGCCTGCAAACCCTTATCCTTCTTCAATCCAAGCAGTCGTTTCAGCATGAAATCCTTCCTGAGTGAGAAAACCGTAATGAAAAATACATAGACCGCTTTACTCTACGGTTTGATTTTACATGATGTCAAGAAGAACTCCCCCGACTCAAGCATGAAGAAGACATCTTATTATTTGTCATGTGTAGAGAAAAAAAAAGCCCCCTGCGATACGCAGGGGGCGAATAATCCATTCTCTTTTTATATACCACCACCGGACTGATGAGCACGGAGACGTCCCTTGACTTGCCCGGCCGGATCTCCCGCCCCCCCGATGACCCGGTTTTTTCCCTGGGCCTTACCCATGTAGAGGTGGCAGTCGGCCAGTCCGATGAGGCGAACCAGATCATCGCTGTCGCAGGGGAATGAAGATACTCCGAGAGTAATACTGACACGACCGAGCGGCTGGGTTTCGCGCCCGTGATAACAGCCGTTATAGACCGCCTCCCTGAGCTTTTCGGCCACTCCCATGGCCGCTTCGCTTCCCGTTTCCGGCAGGAGCACAATGAACTCCTCCCCACCGTAGCGGGCAAGGACATCCCCCTTCCGCAGGTTCTTTTCCAGCAGAACCGCCGTCTTCTTCAGGGCGGCATCTCCTTCGAGATGTCCGTTCACGTCGTTATAATTTTTGAAGTCATCGATATCGATCAGGATGACGGAAAGGGGGTGGTCGTAACGCTTGCCCCTCTCCACTTCCCTGTCTGCGTACTCGAAGAAGTAGCGCCGGTTGTACAGATTCGTCAGCGGGTCTCTAATGGAAAGCTCTCGCGTCTTCTCATAGACACGCGCCCTGTCAATGGCAATGGCGACATTTTCCGCCACGGCGCAAAACAGCTCTTCATCGCCAAGAGAGAAGGAGTTCTTCTCCGGCCTGTGGGCGTTGAGCACGCCGATCACCCTGCCGTCCTTTAACTTGAGAGGTACGGAGATGAATGACCCCACATCGGTCTTGTAGCCTTTGTAATAAAGGAAGGCGGCTTCCTGCGTCACATCCTGGACAATGATCGGTTCCCCTATGGAAAACGCCTGCCAGGAGATCCCTTCACCAGGGCCAAACCTTACCCTGCAGGTTGCCTCCTCACTGAGGCCATGAGAAGCCCGGATGACCAGGTCCTGAGATTGCTCGTCGAGCAGAAGGAGGCAGTATTCACTGATATGCAGGGAATTTCCGAGCAGCGTCATCGCGACGCCGAAGAGGTCGTCAAGGCTCATGGACAGGTTGAGGGCCTTGTTGATCTCGTAGAGCGTATAGAGCTCCAGGACCTTTTCTTCAAGCCGGTGCTGCAAGTCGCCCAACTCCTTGTGGTTGCGCAACTCGTCAAACTCCGGAATTGCCATTACCTTTTCGCGCATTGAATTCCTGGTCATGACCCTGCTCTCCTCGCCCCCATTTTTATAGAATGACCGACATGGTCATGTGCATGCCGGCCGTGATAGGCCTTCATTTAGCAAGCTTCATACCACTGGACAAACAAATTGCAAGACGTTGAAAAGGCTACGTTATTCAGATTACGCTTTTCTCATTCCCGCGAAGCACCTTCTTTTTTTGTCCCCTGAGGGTACACTACTGATGGTCGCCGGGCGGCGAGGACTATAACCGAATTCCCCTTTGAGGAAAAGAGATTTGTGCTGCCTTGACAGACACCTTGGTGGTAGGCTAATAAGACCTGTGACATAACTTGTATGCCCACGCACTACCGGAGGAGAAAATGCCCGTTATCATGAACACCCATCAACAGCTGAAAGAATATTACGGGAAATTGCTTCAGAGCAGCAGCGACCTCAAGACCAACGCCTGCGCCTGCGGTGAAGATGCCGCGCCCCTCCCCATCCGGCGCATTATCAAGGATATTCATCCGGAAATCATTGACCGCTTCTACGGGTGCGGCTCCCCCATTCCGCCGCTTCTGGACGGGTGCACTGTCCTCGACCTTGGCTGCGGCACCGGGAGGGATGCTTACATCATCGCTAAACTGGTGGGTAAAAGCGGGAAGGTCATCGGCGTCGATATGACCGATGAACAGCTTGAGGTAGCACGGCGCCACATTGACTGGCAAACTGACCGATTTGGGTACAGCAAGCCCAATATGGAGTTCCACCAGGGGTATATCGAGGACCTCGCCGAATCGGGCATCGCCGACAACTCCGTCGACGTGGTGATTTCCAACTGCGTGATAAACCTCTCGCCCGACAAACCCTCCGTCTTCAGGGAAATATTTCGGGTGCTGAAACCTGGGGGTGAACTCTATTTTTCCGACGTCTTCGCCGACAGGAGGATACCGGTGGCGCTGAAAGACGACCCGATCCTGCGGGGGGAATGCCTCTCCGGCGCCATGTATATAGAAGACTTCAGGAGGCTTCTCAGGGAGATCGGCTGCGCCGACTACCGCGTGGTGAACAAAACGGCGATTACCATTGATAACGATGAGGTAAGGTCGAAGATCGGGATGGTGAATTTCTGGTCCATCACCGTACGGGCCTTCAAACTGGCGGAGATGGAGGATATCTGCGAAGACTTCGGCCAGGTCGCTGCCTACAGGGGGAGCATCCCCGGCCATCCCCACTATTTCGACCTCGACGACCATCACCGTTTCTTTACGGGCAAACGGATGCCGGTCTGCGGCAATACGGCATCAATGCTTCAAAACACCAGATTTTCCAACCATTTTATTGTGGAAGGAGACCGGTCGGTCCACTTCGGCCCCTTTGCCTGCGCCCCGGCAACTTCAAAGGCCGCAAGCGCTGACAGCCCCCTCGGCGGAGCCTGCTGCTGATCAGGAAGGCTGGACGACCTTGTTCAACTCTTCGAGCAGCGGCTCAAGCGGCAGGTTATGCTTTTTCGCGGCCTGCTCAATGGTTACCAGCCTTGTAAGGACAAAACGAAGAACAGGGTTTTTCATGGGGGTGAAACCGCGCCTGATGAATACCTCAAGCGTTTGAGGGTACTGCGTCAACACCTTCCGTACATTCATATCTTTGGTTATCTGCATGCGTCACCAACCTCTGCCATAATTGCCTACTATCCCCTTGCAAAACAACTCGTTTTCGGGTATATAGGTACGTTCTTGAACAGCTCATTATAGCAGGAGGGTATTCATGATTTCCACCGCAGAATTCAGAAACGGCGCCAAGGTCGAGATCGACGGCGAGCCGTTTATCATTGTAGAGTTCCAGCACGTCAAACCAGGCAAGGGCGGGGCCTTCGTACGGACCAAGCTCAAGAGCCTCAAGAGCGGCTCCGTTATCGATCGCACCTATCGCTCCGGTGAGAAGCTCGACACGCCGAACCTTGAGGAACGCGTAATGCAGTACCTCTACTCCGACGGCAGCGACTACCACTTCATGGACACCAGCACCTTTGAGCAGCTCTCCCTCACCGAGGGGCAGTTCGCCGACGCCAAGCCCTGGGTCAGGGAAAATACCGACGTGACGGTGATGTACCACAACAACATCGCCATCAACGTGCAGCCTCCCATGTTCGTGGAGCTGAAGGTTACCCAGACCGACCCCGGCGTAAGGGGCGATACGGCCTCGGGTGGCTCCAAGCCGGCTACACTGGAGACCGGTGCGGTGGTGAAGGTGCCCCTCTACCTGGAAGAGGGAGAGGTCATCAAGGTCGATACAAGGACCGGCGATTATATCGAACGGGTAAAACAGTAAAGGATATCGTGATATGAACCAGAAAGAGAAACTTGCCCATCTCATGGGCCATTGGATAGAGCATAACGAAGCCCATACCGAAGAGTACCGCAAATGGGCAGAAGTCGCCAAGGAAGACGGCCTGACCGATGTCAGCG
>JAOUDF010000027.1 GCA_029859385.1 Nitrospirota bacterium | reverse complement strand
TAGGCACCGGTGGAGATGGAGGGGAAGGCGATGCTGCGGATACCCTTCCCGGACGCCAGTTCCAGGCTGCTCCGATAGGCCGAGGCCAGCAGCTCCGGCTCGCCGTGGGCGCCGTCCCGGTATATGGGGCCCACCGTATGGATCACGAAGTGGGCGGGCAGCCTTCCGCCGCCGGTTATGCGCGCTTCGCCCGTGGGGCATCCCCCGATCTTCCTGCATTCTTCCAGTATCTGTGGCCCACCCGCCCGATGGATCGCCCCGTCGACGCCTCCTCCACCCAGGAGGCTCGAATTGGCGGCGTTGACGATGGCCTCCGTATCCTGCCGGGTAATGTCTCCCTCTACCAGCTCAACTGTCGCATTCCCCACCTGTATGCGCATGACGACCCCTCCTTTCGACCCTCTCTCGCATATGTTCCAGAATTGTGACGGATGGTTGCACTATAACAAGATGGTAACATAACCGGTCAGGGTATCGGGCGACTTCCGCTACCGGACCGGCAATGAGGGCGAACAAGTGGGGTGTAAAAAGCACACCCACTTTCATTATTGTCTTTTTGACAACAGAGCCGAAGGGATGAGACCAGGCAACTGCGTGACTTTTGTCACATTTTGTTTGCTCTAACCCCCTGAATTTGCAACATGTTTCAAGGGGATGCGAAATTTGTTTCCAGAAAGCCTGAAAAATGGCATCCGGTTTGCTTGTTAGGCATCCGGACTATTTGGCCATTTTCTTATTCAGGAATGCATAACTTGAGATTTCAGAGAACCATAAAAGATCAGATCAGCTGCACCGGCATCGGGCTCCACTCCGGTGAAAAGGTGACCATGACGCTTCGTCCTGCCCCCGAGGATACGGGAGTGGTCTTTGTCCGCAAAGACCGTGGCGCAGACGTCTTCATCAAGGCCGATATCAGCAATGTCGTCGATACGAGGTTTGCCACCACCCTGGGGCGAAACGGTGTCATCGTGCAGACGGTGGAACACCTCCTCGCCGCCCTCAGCGGCCTGGCCATCGACAATATATTCGTCGATCTCGATACTTCAGAAGTCCCGGTCATGGACGGCAGCGCAACGCCGTTCATCTTCCTCCTGAACAAGGCGGGGATCGTGAGCCAGCGGAAGTTCCAGCCCTACCTGAAGATCGTCAAGAAGGTGGCGGTGTCCGAAGAGGGGAAGAGCATCTTCATCGAACCCTCCGGTCAGCCGGTTATCACCTACTCCATCGATTTTCATCACCCGGTACTCGGTGAGCAGTGCCTCTCCTATTACATGAGCGAGGACAATTTCACCAGGGAGATCGCCCGGGCGAGGACCTTCGGTTTCCTCAAGGAAGTGGAACTGCTCCGCGAGCACGGCCTCGCCAAGGGCGGTTCCCTCGACAACGCCATCGTGATCGCCGACTACCGGATACTCAACGACGGTGGTCTGCGCTACAAGGACGAGTTCGTCCGGCACAAGATCCTCGACTCCATCGGCGACCTTTCGCTGATCGGCATGCCCTTCGTCGGCCACCTGGTGGCGTCAAAGTCGGGCCATGCCCTCAACACGAAGCTGGTCACGAAGATACTGGAAGACAGGGAAAGCTGGGTGGTTATTTCGGACCCCTCGCAGGAAGAGGAATACACCGAGAAGCCCCACGCAACGCATCACCTCGTCCCCGAAATAGCCGCCTAGATAGACCCTCCGGCCAGGCTCTCAAAAAGACTTCAGCGATACCCGCGACGTCGCAGTGCGTCCAGCGCACCTTTCATGTCGTCGGGTACCTCAGCCTCAAAATTCATTACCCTTCCGTCGGGATGAGTGAACGACAGCCGCGCCGCATGCAGCATGAGGCGCGGTATTTTCGTCTTGCCCACCGTCATTGTCCGACCGCCGCCATAGGTGTCATCCCCCGCAACGGGATAGCCCAGATGGGCCATGTGCACACGAATCTGGTGCGTCCTGCCCGTGGCGATAATTACCGTTACCAGGGCCGCATCGCCGAATCGCTCCAATACCTTGAATTCACTCACCGCCTCCTTGCCGTGCCTTGTCCGGGCCGACATCTTCTTCCTGTCGCGGTGGTGACGGCCGATAGCCAGCTCGATCTTTCCCTCCTCCGGCGGGTCGCCCATCACCAGCGCCCGGTACTCCTTCTTTACCGTCCGCTGCCTGAACTGGGTAGTAAGCTCCCGATGGGCCTCGTCGTTTTTCGCCACCACCATTACACCCGAGGTACCCTTGTCGAGCCGGTGCACGATACCCGGCCGAAGCTCTCCGCCGATCCCCGCCAGGTCGGTGCAGTGGGCCAGAAGGGCGTTGACCAGCGTCCCTTCATAGTTTCCCGCCGCCGGATGGACCACCATCCCCGCCGGCTTGTTTACCACGATGATGTCGCGGTCTTCATAGAGGATATCCAGCGGGATCGCCTGGGGAGCGACCGCCACCGGTACGGCCTCAGGAACATGCACGTAGATGTTTTCATCCGCCTTCACCTTGTGGCTCGGCTTAACTTGTTTGTCGTCAATGGTGATATGGCCGTCTTCTACCAGTTTCTGGACGCGGCTGCGGGAGAGGTCAGGGCAGAGGATGGCAACCAGATGATCGAGGCGCGTGCCCTCGTGTTCGTGGGCGACCGACAGGCGGCGGGTCTGCGTCATTTTGCTTTTGAAGCCCTGCTGATGAGGTAGTAGCTGATAGAGAGGATCAGTACTATCGCCGTTGAAACACCCAGTTCCAGCATCTGGTGATCGAAGTTGGCCGCCGCCGCGTCGCCGCCCATCGATACCTGGGCCTCGATAAGGAGCATGCGGCGGATACTGGAGATGATGCCGATGAAGATGAACGAGGCGATGGGGAATTCCTGTCGCTTCAGGTAGGTGATCATGGTCCAGAGCAGCTCAAGGATGATCACCACGAAGAGGATGTCGTTGACCAGGCTAAGGATCGATGCAGTACTGATGGAGGTGAAGTGGCTGAGGCTGGACCATATCGTGGCACCCGCCGCCAGCAGGAGCACCAGCGCCACCAGGCCGTGAAGGATGTCGTTGACCTTGAAGATAAACCGGCGGAACAGGCCCAGAATGCGATGGTATGCATCGCTTTTTTGTGACGGGTTCTCGCTCTCTGCTGCCGGGTTCAACGTGGCCTCCTCGTTAATGACGCGTCCAGTGTATGCCAGGGCGGCAGTTTTGTAAAGTTATGGCAACAGACAGTTCTTTATTGGCTCGCTATTCACCCTTTCTGCAGAATGAGCGATAAATTTGTTGCATATGCCAAATTATTATTGTTATTGTCACTGACGTTGAGTTGTGCTAGTTCCAAAGGTGCTCGTTCAGGCAGTCACTTCCGAACCGACTATATACTAAGAATTGAAGTAAATCATGTTATCAGTCACTTTTCTATGCCGGTTAGGCATACTAGTTGGCTTATCTCTTCTATTGGGGGGATGCTTCTTCTGGAGCAGTAGCAACTTTGAGAATAAAGCACTCCTGCATTCTGAGCGGCCGATATATTCCATTGAGATTCGCGAAAATTCGTGGTACACCGGCAATATGCATATTCCATTTGACTTCACTGTCTATGAACAAGCTAGAACCTTTGAGCTAAGAGTCACCAAGCTTGATGGATTACAGACTGCAAATGAAATTGCACTTTGGTACTGTGGACGCAAGTTATCGGAGGTCACGGGCACTGTTCAATTCTCCCCCAACCGTGTATTCATCGATCTTGAATTTGGCCTGTTGGAGAGAAGAAAAAAACTTCAAGGTGATTTTTCGATCATATCCGCCACAGAGGCATTTCGGCCCTGCAAGGACAGTCAGCATTAAGATTCTATGCTGAGTTCTGCTGTGCTGTAACAAATCAGTTCCGCTACGCTCCGATGCTGACTGATTCCAATGTCACCACCCTTCCCCCGGAACCTTCTATCAGCTGCTCAGGGTTTTTTAAAGCCGTGTGGGGAGAGATCCGGGCTAGATGTTCAGCAACCTATGCGGTCTTCCTGTACCGATCCCCCGGCTTCGCTCGACCCGCCCATTCCAGAAACGCCGCCACCTCGTCACTTCCCTCCTCCGGCGCCCAGTGGGCAAAGCTGTCCGGCGATACCGGCGCGTACGGCCCTTCCTTGGCCTCGATGATCACCGAGCCGTCTTCCAGCGGAAATACGGTGTGCCATGTATTGTTGCGAATTTCTACGCCTCTCTCCGGGCCGTCCGATGACAGGTGCAGACGCGAGAGCACCTCTCCGGACCGGCTGAATATCAGCAGCTCCACCGCGCCTCTTAGCACCAGCATGAGCTCCCACTTGTTAGCCTCCGGGTGCTTGTGCGGCCGCACATAGGTCCCTCTGTCCAGCGCGATGCACAGCCGCTGTACCGGCTCGCCGTGCTGCTTGTGGAAGTTGTGATGACTTCTCTTCCGCGGGGACTGGGAGGCCTTTTGTGCGAGTTCATCAAAGAAGGCATCGTTAATTCTTCTGATCATCCTTGACCTCCCACCCGCCGCCCAGGGCTTTATAGAGCGCGACAAGATTCGACGAAACGGCACTCTCACTTCGGGCCAGCTGACTCTCCGCTTCCACCAGTGACTTTTCTACCTCGATGACGTCGAGGAAATTGATGAGCCCTTTCGTAAAGAGTTCGCTGGACATGGCCAGTGACTGGCGACCGGCATCGACGGCCTGCGTCAGCGACTCGCGGCGCGCCTGCTCCCGCTGCCACGCGACGAGGCTGTTCTCCACATCTTCCAGCGCCCTTAGCACGGTCTGCTCGTAAAGGGTCAGCGCCTGTTCCTGCCGTTCGTTCTGTACCTTTATGTTGGCCCGTATGCGCCCGGCGTCAAACACCGGCCAGCGCACGGTGGGCCCCACGGACCAGAACCGGCTGCTGGAGAAGCCCAGGTCACGGGCCTCTCCGCCTTGCAGGCCGAAGGATCCGGTAAGGGAGAAACGGGGGAAGAGGTCGGCGGTGGCAACGCCCGTGCGGGCGGTGGCAGCGGCCAGTTCACGTTCGGCCTGGCGGATATCGGGACGGCGGAGCAGCAGCTCCGACGGCAGGCCCACGGGCACGCTGTTAGTGGTTGCGGGGATCGGTTTTGCCTCTTCCAGTTCGGCCATGAGGGCACCCGGTTCCTGCCCTAAAAGGACGCCCAGCCGGTGGATGGTCTGCTTGAGGGTGATCTCCTGCGTCGGGAGTTGCGATGTCGTATTTGCCACCAGCTGCTCGGCCCGGGTGACGTCGAGATAGCTGTTGAGCCCCGCCGTGTAGCGGGCGCGGACCAGTTCGAGCGTCTCCTGCTGAAGCCGGATATTCTCGCGGGTAATGGCTATCTCTTTCTGCAGGCCGCGGACCTCTATGTAGTTGCGCGCCACGTCGCCGAGAAGGGCTACAAGCACGGCCCGGCGGGCTTCCATCCGGGTTTCGATGTCGGCGTCGGCGGCCTCCACCGCCCGCTTCACGGCGCCAAAGAGGTCGATCTCCCACGAGGCGTCGAACCCTGCCTGGTAAATGTCGTATTCCTTCCCTGTTCCACCCCGGTTCGCGCTGCGCGGCTGCTTTTCACTGGTTCGGCTGCGGGTCTGGGAGGCCGATGCGTCGATGGAGGGCCAGCGGTCGGCATCAGTAATGCCCCGCGCGGCCCTGGCTTCCCGTATGCGGGCCTCCGCCAGCCGCAGGTCGAGGTTCGACTTCACCGCCCTTGCAACGAGACCATCGAGCACCGGGTCGTCAAAGGTGGTCCACCAGCGGGCAAGCTCCTCGGCCTTTGCGGCCTCGGCTTGTTTTTGCGCCGTTGTCCACTGGTCGGGTACTTTTGTTTCCGGCTTTTTGTAGGTCGGCCCCACGGCGCACGCACTGAGGCATGCGGCACAGAGGCCTGCGGAGAGGAGACGGGCGAGCCCTTTCATTTCCCGGCCCCCTCCGGTTTGCCGCCCTTTGCATCCTTATCGTTCCCGGGTGTCGCGACAGAGGCCGTCACCGGCGGGGCCTCGATAAAGACATCCATCTGCTGCCCCACGAACACCTGGAGCTGCGACCGGTCAAAGCTGTAGATCGCCTGCATTACGCGGGTGTCGACCCGCTCGGTGCTGTCGCCGGTGAGGGATTTCTTGGGAACGACATAGGGCTCTACCCGCTCGAACTTGATCGGCGTCTTGAGTTCCCGATTGCCGCGGACAAAGGCGATGGCCGGTGCATCCTTCTTGAAACGCCACGCCTCGTTTTCGTCCACGTCGACCCGCACATGGAGCCGGTCGAGGTTCCCCAGCAGGATCAGCGGCTTGGCGAGGACGCCCGCCTGGGCATATTCACCGGGGCGGACGTTGAGCTGGAGTATCTCGCCGCTGATGGGGGAGCGCACGGTGAGCCGCTCGATGTCGGTCTCCGTCGCCTTCACCTGGGCCCCGGCAGCGGCGATGTCGGCCTTGGCGATCTCTATATCGGGTTTCCACGAACCGGCCTTCAGCAGGGCCAGATTCGACTTCACCTCGGCCACCCGCGCCTCGGCCACCTGCACCGCGTAGCGGCGACGGTTGAGGTCATCGGCGCTGATAGCCCGCTTGTCGGTAATGCTCTCCGCCAGGGCAAGCTGATGCTTCACGTCGGCCAAAGCCGATTCGGCCTCGCGCACCTTCGCTTCGGCGGGCGGGATATCCTCGGGCCTCGGCATGCTGAGGAGCCGCGCCAGCTTCTCCTTCGCGGTTTGCAGCGCCGTCTGTCGCACGGCGAGGTTGGCCTTCAGTTCCCGATCGTCCAGCCTGAAGAGCGGTTCGCCCTTTTTCACCTTGCTCCCCACCTTGACGAATACCTCCGTCACGATGCCCGACAGGTTGGTGCCGACAGCGATGTTCTCGGTGCTGGCCTCTATGATTCCCGCACCGGCAATATACGACTTGAACGGCGCCTGCGAGGGCTGCACCACCGGCTGGGCCGGAGGGACTGGTTTGTTATTCGCCCTGACGGAGTAGACGGCGAAGATGACGCCGAGGACCGCGATTGCGGGCAGGATGTATTTTCGAAACATAGTGGTTTCTCCGTTAAAAAATGCAGGGAACTTGAACGTCATTCCGGCGAAAGCCGGAATCCATTCTTTTCAGAAAAATATCAGAACCTCTGGACACCGGTTTTCACCGGTGTGACGACTTTTTTACAAACCTTCACATATCAATCTGCGACCGCACCACATCCACAATCCGCCCGTCGTCCATGTGGGCAATGCGGTGGGCAAACTCGAATATCCGCGCGTCGTGGGTCACGATTACCATCGACCGGTTCTCGGCCATCGCGACTTCCTGAAGAAGCTCCATAACCTTGTGGCCGGTATGGTGGTCGAGGGCGCTGGTCGGCTCGTCGCAGACGATAAGCCTGGGGTCGTGCACCATCGACCGTGCAATGGCGACCCGCTGCTGCTGTCCGCCCGAGAGCTGGGACGGCAGCGACTTCGACCGGTCACCCAGGCCGACCCGGTCGAGGAGCTCTCCCGCCTTTTGCAGAGCCTCTTTCCGCTTTATCCCCTTGATGAGGAGCGGCACCGCCACATTCTCCGCCGCGCTCAGGGTGGGGATCAGGTTGAACGCCTGAAAGACGAAGCCGACGGTGTCTCCCCTGAAGCGGGTCTTTTCCGCCGGGTGCATGCGGCTGAAATCCTCGCCGAAAATCATGCACTCACCCTGGTCCTGGTCGAGGATGCCCGCGATGACCGAAATAAGGGTCGTCTTGCCGCACCCCGACGGCCCCACCAGCATCATCAGCTCGCCCTTGCAGACCTCAAGGTCGATGCCGCGAAGGGCCGTGACGGTGGTATTGCCGGTGGTGTAACTCTTGGTTACCCCCTTGCAGTGGATGGCGATGTCGGGACAACTATTAGACATTTGGTAAACCTTGTGACGGATCAAAATTCTGAACTATAGTTTTCTTGTCATTCCGGCGAAAGCCGGAATCCAGCGCTTTTGCCGCAATATGAAAAGAATGGATTCCGGCTTTCGCCGGAATGACACCCTTTTTCGAGAGCATCCTCTACGATTTAAATACAATTGCCGGCTCCAGCTTCATCACCTTTCGAATGCTGATAAGCGCGGCAAAGATACAGATAACGGTAATGGCGCAGGCCGTAATGGCCAGAATCTGCCACGGCATCCTAAACGCCAGCTCGCTGCCCTTTGTGATGAAGCCGAACCCTGTGGCGGCGCCGACCCCGAGGCCGTAGCCGACCCCTCCGACAACTATGGCTTGCAGGATAATCATTCCCAGAAGCTGCCGGTTCGTGGCGCCCATGGCCTTAAGCGTCCCGAAGTGGCGGAGGTTGTCGAGGGTGAAGTTGTAGAAGATCATGCCGGCGATGGCCGTACCGATGACAAACCCCATGATAACCGCCATGCCGAAGTTGATGGGGATTCCGGTGTACTTGAGGAAATAGTTCACCGTCATCATCTTGAAGTCCTCGCGGGAATAGGCCGCCAGCCCGGTGACCTTCTTTATCCGTTCACACAACACTTTCTGGTCTTCACCCTCCCGGGCCTTCACCAGCACAAAGGAGAGAAGTTTTCGTTCTCTCGGCGCAAAGGTCACCGCGCGGGTGTAGGTAGTGTAGATAACCGGCTGCGACTGGAAGGTACGCGAGACCTGGCACAGCCCCACCACAATGGCCCGGTGGTCGTTGAGCTCCAGCGTGTCGCCCACCTTCAGCGGTATGCGCACGCCGCCGGGGCCGAATTTCGCCAGCTTGCCCCGGGCGCCGACCGCATCGACGATTACCGCGTCTGCGCGGCGAAGGTCCTCGAGGTTCCCCTCAAGCATCTTCGGCGGTCCGCCAATGAGCGTCGCGTCGTCAAGCCCCACCACGTTGGTCGACTGGTAGTTGCCGTTTTCCAGCCGCACCTTCAGCATCCCCTTATAGAGCGGCACCGCCCACTCCACGCCGTCAACCCCGCGAACCCGGTAGAGCTGGGTGTCCTGCAGCGGCTTGACGTCATCGATAAATTGCACCTTGGGGTCCATCACCCAGATGTCCGCCAGTCCGGCATCGGTAATAAACCCGTAGGTGCGGGTCATGAGGCCGGTGAAGATCGACATCTGCTGGGTAATGAGGAACGAGGCGAAGGTAAGCCCCATGACAATGCCCAGGTATTTCGCCCGGTCGCCCACCAGCATCTTGATAGCCACGGAGATCATGACCGCTCCCTCCGTCGCTCCTCCGCCCGGTGGCGCAATCCGCCGAGGGAGAAGCGGGTTATATGGTCCGCCAGCCGGTCGATTGCGGCCGGATCATACGACTGCTGCGGGTTGAGCCGGGTTATCACCGGTCGGCACTGGTAGTAAAAGAGGCACTGGGCAACAATGCTCGATGCACTGGCGCGGACATCGTCGTCCGTCGCCGCATCACCCAGCAGGTCGGTGACAATGCTTCGGAGAAGGTCAAGGTTCGGCCGGATCGACTCTTCCACCAGCCTATCCAGTGCGGCAGTAGGCTCGGCCATCTCCCGGAGCATCAGTTTACCATGCCACGCGGGGCGGCCGTTGTCGAGGACCCGGAGCAGAAACGAGCGGACAAAGGCCGTAAGCCGCTCCTCGGCCGTGGCTGTTTCGGCAAGACCCAAATGGGGAGGATATTTTTCCAGGGCGCAGCGGTGGGCATAGCCGAGCACCTCGGCATAAAACCGCTCCTTGTCGCCGAAATGGTAATTCACCGCCGCCACATTCGCCTTCGCCCGCTTGCATATCTCGCGGATGGTGGCCGAGCGGAACCCCTTTTCGGCAAACACCTTGCCCGCGGCATCCAGCAGGCGCTGACGGGTGTCGGTGGTATCGACTGTTGCAGATGGCATGGTTACCTCAGTGGTCAGGATCAAACAGTTGTATCAAACAATTGTTTAAATGGCAAGGGTCAGTTCTTTGTGGACTTGGTAGACGAAGGGGACTTTGTGGACTGAATGGACGCTGGTTGTGATGACCTTTTTCCTGAACGAACGCGGTAGAGTCGCTCGGTGAAACCTCCTTCAGTTTCGAAGACTTTTGCCTGGGCAGCAAGCTGGCGATCGAGCAGGCTGCAGGCGACCGCCAGAAGCACCAGGGCGGCGTTGGCGGCAAGTTCGGGGAAGGCTGGGTGTGTGGACGAGGTGGATTTTGTGGACGAAGTGGACTTTGATTCTGGTCCACTCAGTCCGCCTTGTCCACCAAGTCCACGCTTGTGCACTTTATTCACCCAGGCAGCTACCTCATCCGCAGTGGTACACCTTCGATCAATCAGCTCCTGGCGTCGCCAATCATCACGCTTCCACACCGGCAGTCCGCGCTGGCGCAGAAAATCTTCGTAGTCGAGCTTCAGCTCTTCCAGGCTTGCCCTTGCGACGTTGGTGAGCTTGAGTTCCGTCTTCTTCGAAGTCCCTGAAGCCTGGCTTCCTTCAGCGATGTTTTGGACCCCGGACCGAGCCGCCTGCACCATCTGGTCATGGGTGCGGCTGCGCTTGTCAACATAGCGGTCACAAAAACGAACCGTGATGTCATAAACCAGTTGGGCCACCTGAAAGCTCTTGAGCCGTCGATAGCCGCCATGCTTCGGTATCAGTTCTTCATTGGTATTCATAGCCTGCTCCGTCAGGATTCGCTGTGAAGAAATATGTCTTTTCTGTTACGTCAGAACGCTGGTAATGCATTGTTTCATTCACCGCTGATGATGTTGGGCTTCATGTTCTTCAGCCCAACCTACCGGGCTATGGCAATAAACTTGTTAATTGCATTGGTGTTGCCCGCGTGAAGCAGGGCAATGAAGTGCTCAATTCGAGCTAAACAATCAGAAACAAGCTTTGTACCAGGATATTGCTGCATATAGAGCTCCCGGCACTGTTCGGCCAGTGTAGTTGCTTCTTTGTAATTTCCTAACCTTGCGTGGGCGCGAGCGAGACACTCTAGCGTTACTGGGCTCAGGCCAGAGCCATCCTTTTCGGACCGCTTCTCGTATTCCACGGCAAGTTCATAATGTCGCAACGCTTTTTCGAGCTCTCCTTGTCGAGTTGCCTTGTGGCCTCTGCCCGCATGCCAACCGGCTTTTATGCTGCTGATAAGTTCTTGAAGAAATCTCATTTCCTCTCCCTATTTCTTCAGTGGAATCCCGCCAGCCGCTCTCTCCGCAAACTCCCCTGCATCAATCCGCCGCGACTTTGAAGCATCTCCAGCATCCTTCAAGAGCGTAAAAGTAATCTGACTCGACTGCACATTATTACCCTGCACGGCCTCGCTCAGTTCCAGCGGTTCGGACTTGAAGATGGCGCCGGTGTCGAGGTTCTGGTATCGAACGTCGTAGCGGCCCGGTCGGATGTTCTTGAGGGTGAACCGGTCTCCCGCTTTTACGAGGCAGACGCGCACCGGCGTGGCGCCAGCGCTGCCGAGGGCATAGAGCTTGACGAACATGTCGGTCACGAGGTGTGAGTTGTCGATGGTGACCTCTGAATAGCCGTCGATCGCGAGGGGTGCGTACCCTTCGACATACCCCGATTTTTCGGGCCACGGCCGACCATTGGGCGCGGTTGCGGGGCGAACGGTGGCCGGAGTCGACGATTGCTCGACCGGGGGCGGCGTTATGTTCAGTGGCGGTTCTGCGGGAGTGGTGAACAGCTTCTGCAGGGTGAGCTTTCCTACGATGAGGATAACGAAGATGGCGGCGATAAAATAGATTACCCGGTAACGCTGAAAATGCGACGGGCCTTCGCTCCGCTCTTTTGCTTTAGCGGGTTTAGGCTGGGGCTTCGGCCGGGGCGGTTCTTCACGAAAGACTTCCTCCGGTACCGCTTCCACACCAGCCTGCGGCGTTGCCTCCCGCTCCATCTGCTCGATCCACTCGTCGTGCTCCCGCCGCTTTACGGGGTCGGACAGCACCTCGTTGGCGGTGTTGATGATCGACATGATTCGCGCGGCTTGGGGATTGTCGGGATTGACGTCGGGGTGGTATTTCTGGGCAAGGACCCGGTAGGCGGCGCGGATGACCTCGGGTGGTGCGTTGCGGGCTACCTTGAGGTTGTCGTAATGGGTGCGGATGGTCGGCATGATCCCTAAAGGTCAGGGCTGTGTCGGAACCGGCCCTTACGGTTAACGTACTACCAGCGGTTTGAACTCCTGCGAGACGATCTCGGTGCCGTCGATGTTGAAGCCCATATAGTAGCGGCCGGGCCAGGTCGCCGGGATATCGATCCGGTAGAGCTTTGTACCGTCGGCCAGTATTTCCTCGAGGCGCATGTGGACGAGGTGCCTGCCGCCTTCCTCCTTGGTGCTCTCGGGCGCATCGGTAATGAGCGACACATGCCGCGTTTCCCCCTGCACCGCAACCCAGACGTTGAACTTGTCGCCGGGGCGGCGTATCTCTTCCATGAGCGTTCCCATCACGGGGAGAGTGCCGCAGAGCTTGAATAGACCGCCGGGTTCACCGGCCTGCGCAAGGTTCCGGTCCGATGCATTTACCATGTCACGCACCATTTTGTTGGCGTCGTCTATCTCCGGCCGGTTTCCCGCCAGCATCTCCTCCAGCGTAAAGGGGGTGCGCCAGCTCCAGTTGTGCTCGGAGAAGGTCCCCGGCAGGTTGACGCGGTGCTCTCTGCCCAGGCCGAAGATATCCTGTAGCGGCAGGACGAGATAGCGCGCCGGGCTCTGGAAGAGCCTCTCCAGTACCGCGCTTTGTACCTGGTCGAAAAGACCGCCAAGGTCCCACTGCCCTTCGGGGAACGGTATGCCGAGGTAGTGCAGCAGCGCCTCTCGCTCGTAGTGGGGCAGGTCTTCCCACCACTGGCGCAGGGTGCCGGTATCGTGGGTGCCGGTGGTGGCGAGGAAGTCTTCGGTGTACTTCTCGGGGTAGCGGAAGCCGGAGGCGATACCCGAGGCCTCTCCGTCTCCCCAGCCGAAGATGAAGGTCTTGTAGCCCGCGAGGCCCAGCCGGTGCCGCAGGGCATGGACCGATTCGGTGATGTAGCCCAGGTCTTCCACCACGGGGACGATGAGCCGCTCGTAGAGCGAGACTTCCAGGACTCGCTGCAGCAGCTTGTCGCCGGGGCCTTCCATCCATTCGCCCTCGGAGCCTTTCTTCCCGGAGGGGATGCGCCAGTACTCATCGAAGCCGCGGAAATGGTCGAGCCGGTACATGTCGAAATAGTGGCCCAGCTGGCGGACCCTCTGCCGCCACCACTCGTAGCCGTCGGCCTCCATGGCCTCCCAGTTGTAGAGCGGGGTCCCCCAGTCCTGCCCGTCGGCGCTGAAGGCATCGGGCGGGGCGCCGGAGGTGGCGGCGGGGCGCAGGTCTTCGTCGAGCCCGAACAGGTGCCGCGAAGCCCATACATCGACGCTGTCGGTGCATACGTAAAACGCCACGTCCCCCATGAGGTAGACCGACCGTTCGTGGGCGTAGTTTCGCGCCTTTCGCCACTGCACTGCCAGGGTCCACTGAAGGTATTTGAAAAAGAGGATGCGCTCCGCCGACGCCTGCAGCAGTTCGTCCATGACCTCGGGCTCGCGGTTTCGCAGCCCCTCGGGCCACTCGCGCCAGTCCTGCCAGTGGAAGTGCTCCTTGAGCGTCATGAAGATGGCGTAGTCGTCGAGCCACCAGTGGTTTGCGGCCATATAGGCCTCGAACCTGTTTCGGCGGAGCGACGACGATTCCCACTCGTGCTTCATGAACCATTTAAAACCGCGCCCCAGCAGGCCGAGCTTCACCGCACGGACGGCGGTGTAGTCCACCGACCTGCTGTGCCGGAGCGAGTCGAGGGTGCCGTCGTCTTCCCACTCCTTCAAAAGGGCTTGCGCCTCTTCGCTTTGGGCGACGTCGTCGACACTGAGTACGTCGATGTAGAGTATGTTGGCGGCATAGGCGCTGAGGGCGCTGTAGGGGCTTACATCATGCGGGCTGGTATCGTTGATAGGCAGGAGCTGAATGACCCCCTGGTGTGTTGCCGCGGCCCAGTCGACCAGGCGGTAGAGGTCGCCCGTATCGCCGATCCCCAGGCTCCGCTCCGACCGGATGGAGAAGAGCGGTACCAGCACACCGGCCGAGCGCCGGGCCCAGAGGGCATTGTAGACGGGGTTGTCGGCCGGGCTGGTCTTTGAGGCTTTGGCATCACGCGCCTTGGTCATAGATGCTCCTGAGGGGTTAGGATATTTCTGGATACTACACCATATCCATCCTCCGGTCTAGACTCCTGTATTGCACCGCCTCGGACATGTGGGTAGATTCGATCCGTTCATCCCCCGCCAGGTCGGCAATGGTGCGCGCTACCTTGAGGACGCGGTTATAGGCCCGGGCAGAAAGCCCCAGCCGGGTGATGGCTGTTTCGAGCAGCGACTCGGCGTCGGCGCTCATGGCGCAGTATTTTCGTATGTGGCGCGGCTTCATCCGTGCGTTGCAGTGGATGCCTTCCTTTTCGAACCGCTTTACCTGAATCTCCCGTGCCCGCTCCACCCGTTCGCGGATCGCCGCCGAACTCTCGGCATCGGCCGTGCTGCGCATCTCCTGATATTTGACCGCCGGGACCTCGAGGTGGATGTCGATCCGGTCGAGCAGCGGGCCCGATATCTTCGAACGGTAGCGCCGGATCTGCAGTGGTGTGCAGGTGCACTGGTGCACCGGGTCGGTGTAGTAGCCGCACTGGCAGGGGTTCATGGCCGCCACCAGCATGAACGAGGCGGGGTAGGTGAGCGACATGATCGCCCGCGAGATGGTGACATGGCCGTCCTCCAGCGGCTGCCGGAGCACTTCGAGGACGTTGCGCTTGAACTCGGGCAGCTCGTCGAGGAAGAGGACGCCGTTGTGGGCCAGGCTCACCTCCCCCGGCATGGGGACCTGCCCGCCGCCGATGAGCCCCGCGTCGGAAATGGTGTGGTGCGGCGCACGGAAGGGGCGGATGGCGACCATCGACCGGCCGTTATCCAGCAGTCCCGAGATGCTGTGAATCCGGGTGGTTTCTATGGCCTCATCGAATGAGAGGTGCGGCAGAATCGTCGGGATGCGCCGCGACAGCATGGTCTTGCCCGAGCCGGGCGGACCGATCATCAGGATATTGTGACCACCGGCCGCCGCCACCTCGAGGGAGCGCTTGGCATGCTCTTGCCCCTTCACCTCCGAGAAGTCGTCGTGGCAGATCGAGCCCTCGTCAAACAGACGACTCAGGTCGATGCAGGTCGCCGCGATCTCCTGCGCTCCGCCTAGAAACTCCACCACCTGCGGCAGCGTCGATGCCGGATAGACGGCGACGCCCTCGACCACCGCGGCCTCCCGGGCGTTGGCCTCCGGCAGCACAATGCCGCCGATGCCCGCCTTCTTCGCCGCAATGGCCATGGAGAGCGCTCCGCGGACCGGCTTGAGCCGACCATCGAGAGAAAGCTCGCCCACGAGGAGCAGCTCGCCGATGCGGTCTTTCTTCACCAGCCCCGATGCGGTCAGTATCCCTACCGCCATCGGCAGGTCGAAGGCCGAGCCCTCCTTTTTGATGTCGGCCGGGGCGAGGTTGATGGTGATTCTATGATCGGGGAACAAAAATCCCGTGTTTTTAATAGCCGCCTTGATACGGTCGCGACTCTCCTTCACCGCCGCATCGGGTAGGCCAACGGTAGAGAAGTTGGGCAGCCCCTGGGCGATGTCGACCTCCACATCGACCATGAAGGCGTCGATTCCGTTTACCGCACAACTGAGAATTTTGGCGAGCATGTTCGTCTCTCGAAGAGTTAATTGTTTGGAAAAAGTCGTCACACCGGTGAAAACCGGTGTCCAGAGTTTTGAAGTTTACTCATAGGATTGGATTCCGGCTTTCGCCGGAATGACAACCAATTGGCACGGCACACTTTGCTACTTGTTTATTTCCAGCGACTCTCTCATCTCCGGCGGCAGCTTCACCGGCCGCCCTGCGTTGTTAACGCAGACCAGCACCGCCTTCCCTTTCACCACCGGCCGTCCCGTTGTCTTTTCGCAAATCTCGTGAGCGAATTCGAGGCTCGCCCGCCCCAGCGTCAACGTGGTGGAGATCACCAGCACCTCGTTATAGCGGCCGGGGGAGAGGTAGTCCAGCTCGGCATGCGCCACCACGAACAGGGTGCCCTGCTCCATGTAGTCGGAGACCGAAACGCCCCGCTCGCGCAGGTACTCGGTGCGCGCCCGCTCGAAGTAGCGGAGGTAATTAGCGTAGTACACCACCCCGCCGCAGTCGGTGTCTTCGTAGTAGATGCGGATTTCCATGGCGACTACTTTAGCGGGATTGAGGCGGGGAGACAAGAAGTAAGTTAATTGGAGGTAGGATTAGCAAGTTCAATGGCAATCAAACCATGTTCTTCTTCTGAAAATGTATGTTCCCTGCATCTGACTAACGTATTAGGTGCAAATTGCCATACCTCATCTTTCGGCATTGTACCGGTGAGTTGGTAAATATCATCAGCTACCAGAGTTGCGTTGACGGGACGCCATACTTGCGTTCCTTCGTCCAGTAGAGCAACATATACAATTGTAGAGGTAGAGTCCATGAGCAGTTGTTAAATGTTAACTATCGGCCGTCTTGCTGGAGCACACAAAAGCTATATACACACGAGTTCCGAAAGTCAATTGTAACCTTCTGTATTCCTACCCCTTCACGCACACCAACGGCTCCAGCCGCGCCACGGTCCGCGCAAGCCCTGCCCTGTCAGTCGACTCCACCACGGCGCTTACATCCTTGTACGCCCCCGGCGCCTCTTCGGCGACACCCCGGTACGACGGGCTGCGGATGATAATGCCGCGTCCGGCGAGATCGTCGATCACCTCGCGGCCGCGCCATTGTTTTGTTGCGGCGTGGCGACTCATGCTCCGGCCCGCGCCGTGGCAGGCGGAGCCGAAGGAGCGCTCCATGCTCTCTTTTGTGCCGGCGAGGATGAACGACGCCGTTCCCATGGTGCCGCCGATGAGGACCGGCTGGCCGACATCCCGATAAGCAGTGGGCACGTCGGGGTGACCGGGGCCGAAGGAGCGGGTGGCGCCTTTGCGGTGGACGAAGAGTCGGTACGACTTTCCGCCGATGGTATGCTCCTCGACCTTGCAGGTGTTGTGGGAGACGTCGTACAAAAGCGGCAGCCGCGCCCGGGGGAAGACCTCGCTGAAGGCCTCGCGCACGAGGTGGGTGATGATCTGCCGGTTGGCCAGGGCGCAGTTGATGGCGGCGCGCATGGCCCCGAGGTATTCCTGCCCTACGTCGGAATTGATGGGGGCGCAGGCCAGCTCGCGGTCGGGGAGGTCGATGCCGTGGCGGCCGGCGGCAAGGGCCATTCTTTTCATGAACTCGGTGCCGATCTGGTGCCCGAGCCCCCGCGATCCGCAGTGGATGCTCACCACGACGTCGCCCTCGTGAAGCCCGTAGGCGGCGGCGATGTCGGCGTCGTAGATCGCCGTGACCTGCTGAACCTCCAGATAGTGGTTGCCCGAGCCGAGGGTGCCCATCTCGTCGCGCTGCCGCTTCTTGGCCTGGTCGGAGACGCAGTCGGGCCGGGCCTCCCGCATTCTGCCGCGCTCCTCGATATGCTCCAGGTCGTTCCCCGAACCGTAGCCCTGCTCCACGGCCCACTGGGCGCCCCGGGAGAGCATGGCGTCCATCTCCGTCGCGTCGAGCCGCAGGTGGCCGGTGCTGCCGACGCCTGCAGGAACCTTGTGGTAGAGCATCTCCGCCAGCTGCTGGCGGACCGCCGAGACATCTTCCACCCGCAGGCCGGTAAGCAGCGTGCGTACCCCGCAGGAGATGTCGAAACCGACGCCTCCGGCCGACACAACCCCCTCTTCCGGGTCGAAGGCCGCCACACCGCCGATGGGGAAGCCGTACCCCCAGTGGGCGTCGGGCATGGCGTAGGAGGCCTTCACGATCCCCGGCAGAGTGGCTACGTTGGTTACCTGCTCGTAGACCTTGGGGTCCATATCTTCGATGAGCGCCTTGCTGGCATAAATAATGGCGGGGACGCGCATCCGGCCATGAGCCTTGATCCACCATTCGTGTTCCGATTTGCGATTGAGCTGGGAAGTGTCCATGGTTTGGGCCTTTCTAGTAATATGTCCCATAGGTCCTATAGGACTTATGGGACGTATTACACATCGACGACTGTTTGGGCGACCCAGGAACCGTCACTGTTTTGCCCGACGGAAAGGGTGGTGTACGTTGCCCCTTTCACTTCCACTGCCGGCTGGTGGCGCGCCTGATCGGCCCGCTCTCCCTGAAGTCGGGCCGTGAGCGTGTGGTTTTCAATATGCACTTCGAACCGGGAGAAAAGCATGTTCCGGGTGGCTATTTCGTAGATGATGGAGTTGAGCCAGTCGACCAGAAGATACTCGTTGTCGGGGGCCTCGCAGATAATATTTACCGCCTCCCGCGGAATCACGAGGCGCGGCTCGGTGATTACGGCGGTAAGGGCAAGGGCGGCCTGCTCGAAGGCTTCTTCCCGCGATGCGCCGATTCCCCGCACGCCGATGTCGGCCTGGTGGTGGTAGTGTTCCCAGTGTGGCTCCATCTGCTCCTCCGATAGATGAGAACATGGTATGGGCTCAAGGGAGATTACGGTTTTTCGTTACGCATTGAAGAAGGAGCAGGTCTTGTCTCCGGGGCGTAGGGGATAGAGAAGATGCCTGCATGCGAAACCAGGGGCTATTTCTTGTCCTTGTAATTCCCCAGCACGCAATGCTTGGCATAATCGGCGGCCTCGTTGGCCGTCCATTCGCCCTTGGGCTTCTCCTTCATCTTGTTGCACCAGGCCTCGGTCCCGGGCGCCGGCGCACAGGCGACACCTAGATCGGA